>NZ_JBFTSF010000076.1:0-24471 GCF_056399905.1 Cupriavidus sp. 01L46 | reverse complement strand
CGTAAAGGCTGCTGCCAAGAAGGCCGCGCCGGCCAAGAAGGCTGCTCCGGCTGCCGCGGTGACCCCGCGCCCGCTGAAGGACACCTTCAACAAGTCGAGCCTGGTCGCTCACCTGGTAGCACAGACCCAGCTGGACGCCAAGGCCGTGAAGACGGTGCTGGCCCATCTGGAAAACACCATCGTCAGCGCGCTGCACAAGAAGGGCGCCGGCGAATTCACGCTGCCCGGCCTGATGAAGGTCACGGCTCAGCAAGTACCGGCCAAGAAGAAGCGCTTCGGCAAGGACCCGTTCTCCGGTGAAGAGCGTTGGTTCCCGGCCAAGCCGGCTAGCGTCAAGGTCAAGGTACGCCCGCTGAAGAAGCTGAAGGACGCAGCTGCCGCCTGATAGGGGCCCTGTTTCCAGCTTGAAAAGGAGCCGCTAGCCGGCTCCTTTTTTGTATCCGGCGAACGTGCGGCCGTGCACGTAGTTCGCGCGTAGTTCCCGCCGTCGTTCCAGCTTTCCCGCATTCCCGCTGTTTTGGTAGTTTCCGCAGTTCCTCAGCCGGCCGCCAATGAAGGGCGCACCATTCCGGGAGATCGTCATGCCTAGCATCCAGTGCCGCCTGTGGCGGCTTGCCTTGCGCCTGGTCCGGCGCAAACAGCGTTTTTCCAGCGCGCAGGCGCTGCATGAGGAAATTCGCCGCCGCCGCAAGATCGGCCGCGCGAATCCCACGGCGCGCTTGCTGGCGCGTCATGCGGTGAGCATGGAACCTGTGGCCGGCGTCGAGGTCTACACCGTGCGCCCGCGGGGCAACGACAGCGGCAGGCAAATACTCTATCTCCATGGCGGCGGCTACGTCTTCGATATCGTCAGCCAGCACTGGGATTTCATTGGCAAGCTGGTGGACGCGCTTGGCGCGACGGTGACCGTGCCGATCTATCCGCTGGCGCCCGAGCATACCCATCGTGAAGTCTTTGCAGGACTGCTGCCGCTCTACGACCAGTTGGTCCGTGGCAATCCGCCCGCCAGCCTGACCGTCATGGGCGACTCCGCCGGCGGCGGCATGGCGCTTGCGCTGGCGCAAATGGCCCGGGATACCGGACGCGCGCTGCCTGGACGCCTGGTCTTGCTGTCGCCGTTCCTGGATGCCACCGGCAGCAACCCGGGCATCGATGCGCTCGAACCACTTGACCCGATGTTGTCGAAGCTCGGCGGCATCGAGTGCGGGCGGGTCTATGCCGGCGGCGATCCCGTCACGCTTGCGCAGGTCAGCCCCATCTACGGCAGCCTGCGCGGCTTGCCTCCTGTGACACTCTTCATCGGCACCCACGACGTCCTGCTGCCGGACTGCCGCGCTTATCACGCGCTTGCGCAGGAGCAGGGCTTGCCGCTGCGCTATTACGAGTACGAGGGCATGTTCCACGTGTGGATGCTGTTGCCAATGCCGGAATCCAATGCGGCCTTCGCGCAGATCGTCGCCGCGGTGCAGGCCGATGAAGCCCCGCAGCGGCCGCCGGAGGTGCGTGCTGGGCAGGGCGCTGCAACCGGGTATCAGCCGATGTAACAAGGAACGGCGATAATCGCGGGGTTGCCGGCCAGGTGCCGGCCTAAAGTAGTTAGGGAGTCCCCATGCTTTCTCGTCGTTACGGCGCGGTCTGGCTGACCGCGCTCGCCTTGCTGGTCCTTGCGGCACTTGCCGCCGGTCACCGGCTTTCCCCGGCATGGCTGGCTGTGCCCGTTGCGCTGCTACTGGTTGGCTTGCATGACATCGGCCAGTCGCGCCACTCCATCCTGCGCAACTATCCGATCTGGGGCCACCTGCGCTTCTTCTTCGAGTTCATCCGCCCGGAGATCCGCCAGTATTTCATCGAGGACGACACCAATGAGATGCCGTTCTCGCGCCAGCAGCGCAGCCTGGTCTACCAGCGTGCCAAGAACGAGGTCGACAGCCGGCCCTTCGGCACCGAGATCGATGTGCGCCTGGCGGGCCACGAGTGGATCAGCCATTCGCTTGCGCCAACGCGCATCCCCTCCGCTGACTTTCGCATTACCGTCGGCGAGGGCCGTGCCCAGCCTTACTCGCTGTCGATCTTCAACGTCTCGGCCATGAGCTTTGGCGCGTTGTCCGGCAATGCGATCCGCTCGCTCAACCGCGGTGCCAAGCTCGGCGGCTTTATCCACGATACTGGCGAAGGCTCCATCTCGCCGTATCACCGTGCGGAAGGCGGCGACCTGATCTGGGAGGTAGCCTCAGGCTACTTCGGCTGCCGCCGCCCTGACGGCGGCTTCGATCCCGACAAGTTCGCCGAGCAGGCGCGCTCGCCGCAGGTCAAGATGATCGAGGTCAAGCTCTCGCAAGGCGCCAAGCCGGGCCACGGCGGCGTGCTGCCGGCGGCCAAGGTGACGCCGGAGATTGCCGCCACGCGTGGCATCGGCATGGGCGAGGATTGCATCTCGCCGGCCACGCACAGCGAGTTCTCCACGCCGCTGGGCCTGCTGCAGTTTGTCGACCGGCTGCGCACGCTGTCGGGCGGCAAGCCCACCGGCTTCAAGCTATGCATCGGGCACCCCTGGGAATTCTTCGGCATCGTCAAGGCCATGCTGGAATCCGGCATCCTGCCGGACTTCATCGTGGTGGATGGCGCCGAAGGCGGCACCGGCGCAGCGCCGCTGGAGTTCGTCGACCATATCGGCGTGCCGCTGCAGGAAGGGCTGCTGCTGGTGCACAACACGCTGGTGGGCGTGAACCTGCGCGACAAGATCCGCGTTGGTGCGAGTGGCAAGATCATCACCGCCTTTGACGTGGCGCGCACGCTGGCCACCGGCGCCGACTGGTGCAACTCGGCGCGCGGCTTCATGTTTGCGCTCGGGTGCGTGCAGGCACAGAAGTGTCATACCGACCGCTGCCCCGTGGGYGTGGCCACGCAGGATCCGGTGCGCCAGCGCGCCATCGTGGTGCCTGACAAGGCGGAGCGCGTAGCCAGCTTCCACCGCCAGACGCTGCACGCGCTGCTGGAAATCCTGCAGGCAGCTGGCCTGAATCATCCTGGCGATCTCAAACCGCACCATATCGTGCGGCGCATCTCGCCCAACGAAGTGCGGCTGATGTCCGAGCTGCTCAAGTTCCTCACGCCGGGCGACCTGATCAACGGGAATTTCCGCTACCAGTTGTACGAGAAATACTGGCCGCTGGCGCGTTCCGACAGTTTCTCGTTGTAAAGCGCTGCGCTAGCGCGCGGCGTGCGGCGCCGGCAGGCGGGCACGCCCGTGCTGCCGGAATGCGCTGGGCGTCTGCCCGACATGCTTCGCAAAGAAGCGCGCGAAATACGCGGCATCCGCAAAGCCCAGCGTCGAGGCAATCTGCTTGATGTCGAGATCGCTATAAAGCAGGTCGCGCTGCGCTTCCACGATCAGGCGCGAATGGATCAGCTGCAGCGCGCTCCTGCCGGCAAGCTGCTGGCAGATCCGGTTGAGCTGGGTGGGTGAGATACCGAGCGTGTCGGCGTAGCCGGCCAGATCCTGGTGATTCCGAAAACGCGCCTCCACCAGTTGCTGGAACTGCTGGAAGTGGCGCGCGGTCCTGCCCKCCGGCTGCGCCCCGGTTGCACCCGCGCCGCAAGCGCGCCGCGCAATGCCCACCAGCAACAAGGACAGCAGCGCCGACAAGGCGGCACCGCGCCACAGCGATACCGCGTTCATCTCCGCACGGAACAGTTCCAGCGCCCCGGCAAGCACGGTGGCGTCATCGCGCTCGCCGCCGGCCGGGCCGCCAAACGGGTCATGGTAGGGCCGCTCGAACAGCGGTAGCGCATCTGGCACGCCAGCCAGCAACGTGCGCAGGTAGTGGTCGGTCATGGTAATGACGATGCCATCCACGTCCGGCGTAAACCGAAAGCCGTGCACGCAACGCGGCGGCACCGTCACCACGGTGCGCGAGCCCAAGGGGTATTCGCGGTCGTCGAGCAGCGCGCGGCCGCCGCCCTGGTGCACGTAGAGGATCTGGAAAAAGCGCTCGTGGCGATGCGGCTTGATTTCCCAGTCGTTGATGCCGCTGCGCTCCGGGATCGACTCGAAATGCAGCTGTTCCAGCAGGGGCTCGTTGGAGTTGACCCCATAGAGGGAGTAGGTCGGGACGGTTTTCATGGGGCGGGGGCGGACACCTGGGTGGCAATTGTCCCGCCAGGGGGGCGGATCTGTCCATCGGTGCTGCCGCTTGCCACGGCAGCGCACCGATGGCCACCGATGGCTATTGACGGCTATAGACGGCTATTGATCCGCCTTGGCGCCCGACTTGCGCACGACCTCGGCCCATTTTTTGCCCTCTGCCGCAGTGTAGCGCGCGAACTCCGCGGGGGAAGAACCCACCGGTTCGGCGCCCATGTCGGCGTACTGGCGTTGTACATCGGGCTGGCGCAGTGCTTGCGCGGCGTGGGCCGCCAGTTTCTCCACGATCGGGGCCGGCGTGCCGCGCGGCGCCCATAAGCCGTACCAGGTGCTGATATTGAAACCTGGCAAGCCGGACTCCGCCACCGTGGGCACGTCCGGCAGGGCACGCGCGCGCCTGAGCGTGGTGACGGCCACGGCGCGCAGCTTGCCAGCCTTGATGAATGGCATGGCCGATGGCATGGAATCGAACATCAACTGGATCTGGCCGCCCATCAGGTCGGTCAGCGCGGGCGAACTGCCCTTGTATGGCACGTGCTGCATCGAGACATTGGCGGCGAACTTGAACGATTCGCCCGCCAGTTGCTGGGCCGACGCATTGCCGGCCGAGCCAAAGTTGATGCTGCCGCCCTTGGCCTTGGCGTACGCGATCAGGTCCTGCACGGTCTTGACCGGCGAATCGTTGTTGACCACCAGCACCAGCGGCACATCGGCAAGTTGCGTGACGGGCACAAAATCGCRGAAGGCGTCGTAGCGCATCTTGGGATAGATGCTCGGGTTGATCACATGCAGCGAGGCATTGGCCAGGATGGTGTAGCCATCGGGCGCGGCCTTGGCGACCATTTCCGCGCCGATCATGCCGCTGGCGCCAGGCTTGTTGTCGATCACCACCGTCTGGCTAAGCGTGTCGCCCATCTTGACGGCCACCACGCGCGCCAGCAGGTCCGTGGGGCCGCCCGGCGGGTAGGGCAGCACCATGCGGATCGGGCGCTGCGGAAATTCATCGGCGGCACGGGCGGGCGGCGTGCCTAGGGCGGCAAGGGCGGCGGTTGCCAGCGTTGCCAGCAGGGCAAGGCGCAATGCGGATCGGCAATGCTTGGTGTGCTGTGTACGGTGTTGCGTGTTCAGGACCCTGAATCGGCTTGGCATGGTGAGTTTGTCTCCTTGATTTTTATCGCGACTTTGCCGATGACCTGCCTGGCTTCCAGCGCGTCCAGCGCCTCGGCCAGCCCGGTCATCGGATACACCTTCGACACGGTCGGTCGGATCTTTCCTTCGCTGGCCCAACCGCACAATGTCTTCATGACGGCCTGCAATGCGTGGGCATGCTGTGCCCGCTCGTTGGCGGGCGTCCAGCCGATGTAGCGGCCTACGAAGAATCCATGCAGCGTCAGGTTCTTGACCAGCAGCAGGTTCAGCGGCGCTTGCGGGATACGGCCGCTGGCAAAGCCGACGCTGAGAATCCGCGCGTTGGCGGCCGCCGCGCGCAGCGCCTGGTCGAACAGGTCGCCGCCTACCGGGTCCACCACCACATCGGCACCACGCCCCCCGCTCACGCGCTTGACGGCGGCGGCCAGGTCTTCCGGCGCGAGCGCATGTCGGGCACCGCGCTGCAGGGCCTGTGCGCGTTTCGATTCGGTACTGGCGCAGGCAATCACCTGCGCGCCCAACTGGTGGGCGATTTCCACGGCGGCCAGGCCCACGCCGGCGCCGGCGCCAAGCACCAGCACGGTGTCGCCGGGCTGCACGGCGCAGCGCCACACCAGGCCGCAGTAAGCGGTGCCGTAGGAGAGCGGGATCGGCAGGGCCTGCAGCGCGTCGAGCGTATCGGGAATGGGGTAGACGGTGTATTCCGGCAGCGTGACTTCTTCGGCAAAGCAGCCCCAGTCGGCTATGGCAGCCACGCGGTCGCCAGTGCGCAAGCGGGTTACGGCTGCGCCGCAAGCCACCACCCGGCCGACCGCCTCGGTGCCGGGCACGAACGGCAACGGCGGCTTGGTCTGATAGCGGCCCGCCACCATCAGGCCTGTAGCGTGGCTTACGCTTGCGTACTCCACCGCCAGCGTGACGGCATGCGGATCCGGCAGTGCCGGGCGCGGGATGCTTGCAAGGCGGACGTCTTGCGCCTTGCCGAAATGCTMGCAGAGCATGGCCCGCATCATGCCGTGGCTCCCGTGGTGGTGTTGCCCGCCAGGGGGCTGGCCTGTCTGACCACGCCGGTCTCCAGCAACTGCGCGAGCTTGTCCGGGGTGACACCGTACTCACGCAGCACGGCTTCAGTGTGTTCTCCGACACGCGGCGCGGCGGTGGCTGCCCGCCGCATGCCCTTGGCGGGAATGCCGGCGAATGGCAGGGCACCCAGCCCAGGCTGCTCGACCGTCTGGAAGGTTTCCTGCGGCGCCGCTAGCGGGTGGTCGAGCACTTGCTGGTAGTTGCGCACCGGCGCATGAAGGATGTCGTGCGCTTGCAGGATGCTGAGCCAGTGTGCCGTGCATTTGCTGGCAAGCACCGCCGCCACGGCGTCCTGCAGCCAGGCCGCGTTCGCCATGCGGCTGGCGTTGTCCGTAAAGCGCGCATCTTGCGCCCAGCCAGGGCGATCCAGCGCGCGGCAGAGCCTGCCGAATTGCGCGTTGTTGAGCGCCAGCAAGGTGAGGCTGCCATCGCTGGTGGCAAAGACTCCGTTTGGCGCGCTCACCGGTCCAGCGGCCACAGCGCCCTGGATGGCGTACTCAAGGATGTTGTTGGCCTGCAGCGCCACGCAGGCGTCAAACAGGCTGAGTTCGACATGCGCGCCGGCGCCGCTGCGAAAGCGCCTGCACAAGGCGGCGGCGGCGGCCTGCGCCGCGTACAGGCCGGTGGCCGCGTCCGCCAGCAGCATGCCGATGCGCCGCGGCGAGCCGTCCGCCATGCGGTTGGTGTGCATGAGGCCGCTGTCAGCCTGCATCACGGAGTCCGAGGCTGGGTAGTCGGCATAGGGGCCGTCCGCGCCGTAGCCGCTGATGGACACATAGACCAGCGCCGGGTTGCGCGTGGACAGCGCGGCATAGCCAACGCCAAGACGCTCGGCAACCTGCGRCCGGAAGTTCTGCACCACGATATCCGCCCGCAGCGCGAGGTCGAACAACAATGCCTTGCCGGCGTCGGTGGCGGCATCGATGCAGACGCCGCGCTTGCCGGCGTTGTATGCGATCGACAGGGCACTGTGCTCGCCACGCACCACGCCAACATGCCGGCCCCAGTCGCCGGCGGGCGGATCGACCTTGATGACGTCGGCGCCTTGCTGCCAGAGGATATGCGCGCAGTACGGGCCCGCAATGCCCTGGCTGATATCCAGGATGCGCAGGCCGGCGAAGGGCAGGCCTGCGTCCGGTACGGATGCGGGGGTGGGGGCGTGGGTGGGATACGGAGCGAGCGTGGATGGGGGGGCAGGCAGAGCCATCGGCAGGATCGGAGAGTCGTAAGGTGGCGTCGAATGGCTTATGCTAGGGCGTACTCCTGGCCGTGACAATCCGCTGATCTGTGCCATCCGTGTTGACTGATGATTGACAATAGCCCTGGCTTCGACCTGAACCTGATCCGCCTCTTTGTCTTGCTGGTGGAATCCAAGACGCTAACGGCGGCGGCCGCGCGCGGCGGCATGACCCGCTCCAATGTGTCTCGCCGGCTCAAGGCGCTGGAGCTGCATATGGGCGCGCAACTGATGCGGMGCACCACCCGCCATGTGGAACTGACCGAGGCCGGGCGGCTGCTGTATGCGCACGGCGTGCGCATGCTGGATGAGCTGCAGGCGGCGGGYACCTCCATCGACAGCCTGGGCCAGACCGTGCGCGGCGATGTGCGGATCCGCCTGCCCACAGGGCTCGGGCATCTCTACCTGGCGCAGGTATTGCTGGAGTTCGCCCGGCAATATCCGGCCATCTCCCTGCGCGTGCTGATCAATGACTATATCGGCGACCTGATCTCCGCCGAGGTGGATGTGGCATTGAAAATCACCTCACTGCCGCCGGAGGATCACGTGGCGCGCAAGATTTGCGCGGTAGGCTGGTGCCTGTGCGCATCGCCCGCGTTCCTGGCGGCGCACGGGCCGGTCAGCCGCGCGGAGGATCTTGCCCACTGCGACCTGATCGCGCCGGCGTCGCTGGGCCGGCGCTTCGATCTCAGGCTGATGCTGGGCGGCACGCCGCTGATCCTGCGGGTCGCTCCGCGCATCCAGTCCGGCGACTATCCCTTCCTGTTCGAGTCGATGATGGTGGGGCTCGGCGTGGCCTTGCTGCCGCGCTATGCCGTGTGGCAACAGATCGGGCGCGGCGAAGTGGTGGAGGTGCTGCCCGAGTACGAGCCCGAAGGCGTGGGCGACAGCATTTACATGCTGACCGCGCCGAACCGGTTTCCCACGCTGGCCACCCGCACGCTGATGGACTTCATCCGGGCGCGGCTGGAGAGCCAGGCGGGGAACTGGGGCGGATGAAACTGTGGCAGCCCGCTGTGATCCAGACCGTCATACGTCGCACCTCGCGCATGGCAGCGAGGGCAGCGTGGCGGGCGATGGCTTGCCGTATGCAGCTTGCATTGGCTTTGCAGCATGGCTGCTACTCGCACGCCATCGCTGCCGCTTGCTCGGTGCCGGGGTTTCCGGCGGAGCGTCCTGGCGTTGTGTCTCCGCGGTGTTCAGTGCACGCCGTTAGTTGGAGGACTTCGTTTCGGCTTCGGCTTCGGCTACGTCGGCCGGCCTGTTCCACCATCCGCCTCCCAGCGCCTGGAACAAACCAGCCGTATCGCCAAAACGCGTGGCCTGCGCTTGTACCAGGGCAATCGCCGTCTGCTGATATGCCTGTTCCGCGGTCAGCAGGGCCAGATAGTTGACGTAACCCAGTTCCTGCTGTTTGCGTGTGAGCTCGACCGAAGTCTTGCTGCCACCTCGAGACCTGCGGCAGAACCGTACTTGAACTGCCCCGCATGATCTCGAGGGAGCGGGTATTGGCGCTGATGATGCGTTTGACGGCGGCGATCTGGTCCCGCACTGACGCCTCCTGGATCGCGGCGGCGACCACGTTGGATGCAAGCGTGATATAGGCTGCCTCGAGCTGGAACGGCTGGGCGTCCGTTTGTACCTGGAGCGATTCCACCGCGCGCCGGTTGCCGCCGAAGACGTCTGGCACGAAGCCGGCATTCAACGCGCCCTAGTCGGGCGACAACAGCCTCGGCGCCGGGCGGGACAAGAGCTACTCGTGGACGGCAACGCTGGATCTCGGCGTGCGGCTGTGGAAAGGTGCCGAATTCCATTTCAACCCCGAAGTTGTGCAAGGTGTCGCGTTTTCCGGGCTGCACGGGCTCGGCGGGCTCACCAACGGAGAACTGGCCAAAGTATCCGGCCCGAATGCGCGGGGCGAGCGTGCACGCTCGCCCCGCGCCCGCGCCCGCGCTTGTGCGCGCCGGCGCGACGATCGACTATCCGTTCCCCTTACTGCGGCCCCAGCTTCTTGATCAGCGCATCCAGCATCGCCAGTTCCTGCTCGTCCAGATCCGTCAGCGGCGCGCGGACCGGACCGGCGTCATKCCCGACCAGCTTGGCGCCGGCCTTGACGATGCTCACCGCGTAGCCTGCGCGGCGGTTGCGGATGTCCAGGTACGGCAGGAAGAACTCGTCGATCAGGCGGTTGGTGGTGGCGTGGTCGTCAGCGGCAATCGCGCGGTAGAAGTCCATCGCCGTCTTGGGGATGAAGTTGAACACGGCCGACGAGTACACCGGCACGCCCAGCGCCTTGTAGGCGGCGGCATAGACTTCCGCGGTGGGCAGGCCACCCAGGTAGGACAGGCGGTCGCCCAGCTTGCGGCGGATGCGGACCATGCCCTCGATCTCGCCCACGCCGTCCTTGAAGCCGATCAGGTTGGGGCAGCGGTCGGCCAGGCGCTCGAGCATGTCCGCGTTGATGCGGGAATTGCCGCGGTTGTACACGATCACGCCGATGTGCACCGACTTGCAGACTTCTTCGATATGGTTGGCAATGCCGTCCTGGCAGGCTTCGGTCAGGTAGTGCGGCAGCAGCAGGATGCCCTTGGCGCCCAGGCGCTGGGCTTCCTTGGCGTAGGCGATGGCCATGCGGGTCGGGCCGCCGGCGCCGGCCAGGATCGGCACCTTGCCCGCGCAGGTTTCCACGGCGGTGCGGATCACGTTGGAGTAGTCGTCCGGCGTCAGCGAGAAGAACTCACCGGTGCCACCGGCGGCGAACAGGGCGGTAGCGCCGTAGGGGGCCAGCCATTCCAGGCGTTCTACATAGGTCTCGGGGCGGAAGTTGCCTTGCGCGTCGAAGTCGGTCACGGGGAAGGAAAGCAGGCCTTCCGAGACGATCTGCTTGAGTTCTTGTGGTGTGGTCATGATGGCTGGTCCTGATACCCGCAAGGGCGGTGTTGGTTCAGTGGCTCTTGTGCATGACTTTCGTCTGCGCATTTTTTGAGATACGTCATCGTACAAGTAGAGGTTTGAACGCGCAAGTACTTTTGTTTCGGGAAAGGGCTTCGACCTTTGGCTTTGYCAGCATTCGTCAATATGAAGAGACAGGGCAGGAGGGTTAAAGCGTTGAAGCTGTTCGGCCACCGAATGGAACGCGTATGGCAGAATCTCGTGAATCCGCCTTGAAAGCTGCCCGAAAGCTTCGGGCGCGGCTTCTTCCAGTCGGAGCGCCTGGACCAACAGCGCCGCTGCAACGGCTAATGCACCTCGCCAAAGCCGTCGCGCTGGAGCTAGGGTAAACACGCAATGTTGTCGACGAAACCGGATGCTTATAATCCATGTTATACGATGACATATCACGTAGCCGGCCAAGCATGCGAGATGGCTGCGAGCCGTACGACGTAAGGCGGCCTTCCATCTCCAATCCGGCTCGTGCAGGAGACAGCATGAATCTCAGCAATACCATCAGCGTGGCCGGCGAGGCCACCCGTCGCAGCCATGTCCGTTACTGGATCCTGCTGATGATCTTCGTGGTGACAACGGTGAACTATGCCGACCGCGCCACGCTTTCCATCACCGGCCCGGCGATGCGCTCGGAGTTCGGCTTCGATGCCGTGCAGATGGGCTTTATCTTCTCGGCCTTCAGCTGGGCCTATGTGATGGCGCAGATCCCGGGCGGCTGGCTGCTGGACCGCTTTGGCGCGCGCCGCATCTATGCCTGCAGCATTTTCCTGTGGTCGCTCTTTACCCTGCTGCAGGGCTTTATCGGCGTATTCGCCACGGTCGGCGCGGCCGTGACCACGCTGTTCGTGCTGCGTTTTGTCGTGGGCCTGGCCGAGTCACCGGCGTTCCCGGCCAATGCCAAGGTCGTGGCCAGCTGGTTTCCCACGGCCGAGCGCGGCACGGCCTCGGCCATTTTCAATTCCGCGCAGTATTTTGCCGCGGTGCTATTTACGCCCCTGATGGCCTGGCTGACCCACGCGCTGGGCTGGCACCACGTCTATCTGTGGATGGGCGCGCTGGGCATGGTGCTGGCCGGCCTCTGGCTCAAGGTGGTGCGTAGCCCGACGACCCATCCGGGCGTGAATCGCGCCGAGCTTGACTACATCAAGCAGGGCGGCGGCCTGATCGAGATGAGCGGGGACGCTGGCAAGAAGGACAAGGAAGCCCCCGGCACGCGCTGGTTCTATGTGCGCCAGCTGCTCTCCAACCGGATGCTGCTGGGCGTGTACCTGGGCCAGTATTGCATCAACGTGCTGACATACTTCTTCCTGACGTGGTTTCCGGTGTACCTGGTACAGGCTCGTGGCATGTCGATCCTGAAGGCGGGATTTGTCGCATCGCTGCCGGCGATCTGCGGGTTCCTGGGCGGTGTGCTGGGCGGCGTGATTTCCGATGGGTTCCTGCGCCGCGGCTATTCGCTGACGGTGGCCCGCAAGGTGCCGATCGTCGCTGGCATGCTGCTGTCGGTCAGCATGATTGCGTGCAACTACGTGGATAGCGAATGGCTGGTGGTGGGCTTCATGGCACTGGCCTTCTTCGGCAAGGGCATCGGCGCGCTGGGCTGGGCCGTGGTGGCGGATACCGCACCGAAGGAAGTGATTGGCCTGGCCGGCAGCATCTTTAACATGTTCGGAAATATCGCGGGCATCGTCACGCCGATCGTGATCGGATATATCCTTGGCACCACCGGTTCCTTCAATGGCGCGCTGGTCTTTGTCGGCGCCAACGCGCTGGTGACGGTGATCAGCTACCTGGTGATCGTCAAGGAAATCAAGCGCGTCGAGCTCAAGCATCCCTGAAATCCCTGAATTCCGTGGCGCCTGCGGCGCAGGTGCCGCCCCGGCGCAGCGGCCAAGTGTTTCGCAAGGAAAAAAAAAGACATGTCGGTGATCGATATCAAAGTAGAGCAGCCAGGCGGTTCGCAGGCGGCCGCGCAGGTGCAGGGCACTGCGCTGTACATCCGCATCCACGAGCTGGATAACGTGGCGATCGTCGCCAACGATGACGGCCTGCCCGAGGGCACGGTATTTCCCTGCGGCCTGACGCTGCGCGAGCGGGTGCCCCAGGGCCACAAGGTGGCGCTGGTGGACCTGGCGGCTGGCGATGCTGTGGTGCGCTACAACGTGGTGATCGGCTACGCGATGCGCGACTTGCCCAAGGGCAGCTGGATCAACGAGCGCGTGATCGAGATGCCGGTCGCGCCCGGGCTGGACAACCTGCCGGTCGGCACGCGCGTGGCGGAACCGCTGCCGCCGCTGGAAGGCTATAGCTTCGAGGGCTTTCGTAATCCGGACGGCTCGGTCGGCACCCGCAACATCCTCGCCATCACCACCACCGTGCAGTGCGTGTCGGGCGTTGTTGCGCACGCGGTGCGGCGCATCAAGGCCGAGCTGTTGCCGCAGTATCCCAATGTGGACGACGTGGTGGGGCTGGAGCACACCTACGGCTGCGGCGTGGCCATCGATGCGCCGGACGCCATCGTGCCGATCCGCACGCTGCGCAATATCGCGCTGAACCCGAATTTCGGCGGCACCGCCATGATGGTGAGCCTGGGTTGCGAGAAGCTGCAGCCGGAGCGCCTGCTGCCGGCCGGCAGCCTGCCCGGCGGCCTGGATGTTGGCGTGGTGTGCCTGCAGGACGACGAGCACGTCGGCTTCGAGAGCATGATCGATTCCATCATGGCAATGGCGCGTACCCACCTGGCCAAGCTGGACCAGCGCCGCCGCGAAACCTGCCCGGCTTCGGAGCTGGTGGTGGGCGTGCAATGCGGCGGCAGCGATGCATTTTCGGGTGTGACCGCCAATCCCGCCGTGGGGTTTGCCACCGACCTGCTGGTGCGCGCGGGCGCCACCGTGATGTTCTCGGAAGTCACTGAAGTGCGCGATGGCATCGACCAGCTCACCGCGCGCGCCGCCACGCCGGAAGTGGCGCAGGCCATGATCCGCGAGATGGACTGGTACGACCGCTACCTGGAAAAGGGCCGCGTTGACCGCAGCGCCAACACCACGCCCGGCAACAAGAAGGGCGGCTTGTCCAATATCGTCGAGAAGGCCATGGGCTCGATCGTCAAGTCGGGCAGCACGGCCATCACCGGCGTGCTCTCCCCCGGCGAGAAGCTCAAGCAAAAGGGCCTGATCTACGCGGCCACGCCTGCCAGCGACTTTATCTGCGGCACCCTGCAGCTGGCTGCCGGCATGAACCTGCACGTGTTCACCACCGGCCGCGGCACGCCGTACGGCCTGGCCGAAGTGCCGGTGATCAAGGTGGCAACGCGCAGCGATCTGGCTCGCCGCTGGCACGACCTGATGGACGTGAATGCGGGCCGCATCGCCACCGGCGAGGCCACCATCGAGGATGTGGGCTGGGAGTTGTTCCGGTTGATGCTGGATGTGGCGAGCGGGCGCAAGAAGACCTGGGCCGAGCACCATAAGCTGCATAATTCGCTGGTGCTGTTCAACCCGGCGCCGGTGACGTGACCCAATAGCGCGGCCAACGCGGCCGAAAAAAAACAACGATGGGGCGATAAGCGGCAGGGACCCGTGTCCCTGCCGCTTTACATTCGCCGGGGGCCAACCTTAAATGAGGAAGGATTCGGCCCTTCTCCTGGCTACCACGCCGGCTGCCTTCCCCCCCCTTCAGTTCGCCATGCCATCCTCTCCCCGACATGACGCCGGAGACGGGTCAAGCACGGATCAAGCCTAGCTTCGTGACGCGTGGCCAGTGCCGCGGCCGAACCCCTATCAGGGATTCCGTCGCGAGGTGCATCATGGCCGATTTGTCGAGTGAGCTGGTCAATGGGTTGAAGTCGAAACTGAGAGGCCAGGTGCTGCAACCTGGCGAGCCGGGTTATGAGCAGGCGCGGCAAATCTGGAACGCCATGATCGACCGCCGTCCCGCGCTGATCGTCAAAAGCGCCGGCGCGGCCGATGTCATCGATACTGTCGCGTTCGCGCGGGACAATGGCGTGCCGTTGTCTGTACGCGCCGGCGGCCACAACATCGGCGGCCTGGCCCTTTGCGATGGCGGCATCACGCTGGACCTGTCGGGCATGAAATCGGTGCGGATCGATCCCACCGCGCTGCGCGCCTATGTGGAGCCCGGGGCTACGCTGGGCGATTTCGACCACGAGGCGCAGGCCTTCGGCCTTGCCACGCCACTTGGCATCAACTCCACCACCGGCGTGGCCGGACTCACCCTGGGCGGCGGCTTTGGCTGGATCAGCCGCAAATACGGCACCACCGTGGATAACCTGGTCAGCGCCCAGGTGGTGACAGCCGATGGCAAGCTGGTGCACGCTAGCGCCACCGAGCATCCCGACCTGTTCTGGGCCATTCGCGGCGGCGGCGGCAACTTCGGCGTGGTCACCATGTTCGAGTTCGCCCTGCGGCCAGTTGGCCCGGAAATCTATGGTGGCCTGATCGTCTATCCGCTGGAGCAGGGCGTGACCGTGTTGCAAGCCCTGCGCGAGCGCTTCGACGGCATGCCCGATGAGCTGACCGTGTGGGCCGTGATGCGGCTCGCGCCGCCGCTGCCGTTCCTGCCGCCGCAGACACATGGCAAGCCCATCGTGGCGCTGGCCATCTGCTACATCGGGCCGGCAGCCAACGGGCCGCAACTGGTCGAGCCATTGCGCCATCTCGGCACGCCCTACGGCGAGCATGTCGGACCCATGCCATTTGCTGCCTGGCAGCAGGCGTTCGATCCTCTGCTCACGCCGGGGGCACGCAACTACTGGAAATCGCACAACTTCGCCAAGCTGGACGATGGCCTGCTCACGTTGTTGATGGATTACGTCAACAAGCTGCCATCACCGCACACCGAGATCTTCATCGGTGCCATGGGCGGCCAGACCAATCGGGTCGCGGCAGACGCCATGGCTTACCCCAATCGCGATGCCAACTACGTGATGAACGTACACGGACGCTGGACCGAGCCGGCTGACGACGCCGCCTGCATCGCCTGGTCGCGCGAGGTGTTCCAGGCCGCGGCGCCGTACGCGCTTGGCTCGGTATACGTCAATTTCCTGACACAGGAGGAGGGCGATCGCATCGGCGCCGCGTATGGGCCGAACCATGCCCGGCTGGTCGAGGTCAAGCGGCGGTACGACCCCAACAACCTGTTCCGCTACAACCAGAACATCAAGCCCTGAGCGCTTCCCGGCAGGCTATGCCGCCGGCTGCGTGCCGGCGGCATGGGTAACGTCGATCTTCGTACCGCCGCGGAGCGTCTGGTACACCACGCAATAGCGCTCGGTCAGCCGCAGCAGCGATTCGAGCTGGTCGGCCCGCGCGTCGGTATCCAGTTCAAACCGCATCCGGATCGCCTGGAAGCCCACGGCGGCGTCCTTGCTCACGCCAAGCGTGCCGCGAAAATCGAGGTCGCCTTCCACCAGCACGCGCGCATCGCGCAGCGCGATGCCCAGCGCGGTAGCCACCGCATTCAGCGTGACGCCAGCGCAGGCGGCCAAGGCTTCCAGCAGCATGTCGCCGGAGCAGGCGCTCAGGCCGGTGCCGCCGGTGGCAGGATGCAGGCCGGCTTCGACCATCGCCTTGCCGGTTTCGACGTTGCACGTAACCCCCTCGCCCAGGCGGCTCGATGCACGCAAGGTGATCAGGGCAGCCTCGGGGTGTTCTCGGTACTTTTCCTTGAGCGGGGCCTGGAGGCTGCGGAGTTGGTCGGCGTGCATAGGCGTTCTCCCAAGCGTTGGCTTCAGGCATCGAGCCTAGACGGCGGTTGCAAAACCTTCAAGGCGGCAACAGGCAGTCGGAATCTGACGGCATCTGACGGAATCCGAGGTGTCAAATCAACCGCGCCCCCGGCCACGCCCCCGACATCACAATATTGCGCACAGACTGCCGCACCGTTTGCATGATGTCCCACAATTCCGGCACCGGCGTGCGGTTACGCGCGGTGGCAAGCGCCACCTGCCGCGTCACGACCGGATCCACCAGCCGGGCTGAATGCAGCCGGCCTTGCGCGACCCGATCCGCGACTGCGGCAAACGGCAGCAGGGTGGCGCCGCAGCCGTCTTCCACCAGGCGCATCGAGACGGTATTGGACGCGTCGCATTCCAGCGCCAGCTGCAGACTGGTGCCCGCGCGAGCGGCGAGCGATTCGGCCAGCACGCGCAGGCCGTGTCCCGTGCTGGGCAGGATCAGCGGCACTTCGCCAAGGCGGCGCACGGGAAAGGTCGGGCCGAGGTGGCTCCAGGATGTCGGCGTGACCAGGGTCAGGTCTTCTTCCAGCAGGATGTCGACCTTCAGCGCCCCTTGCTGCTCGGGCAGGTAAAGCAGGGCTACGTCGATCTCGCCAGCCGCCAGCCAGGCAAGCACGGGGCTGGCCAGTCCTTCGACAAAGCGCACCTTGGTCGCCGGAAAGCGTTGCTTGAGCGCGGTGCCGATGCTGGCGAATGCGGTGTTGGCGATGGTGGGCTGCGCCGCGATCACCAGTTGCGCCGGGCCTTGCGCCGACGAAGCCCGGATGGCTTCGCGGGCTTCGGCCAGCGTGGCCGCTACCTGCCGCGCATAGACGATCAACGTCTGGCCGGCTTCGGTCAGCACCACGCCGCGCCCGCTGCGGTGGAACAGGCGGGTGTCCAGCGCGGCTTCCAGCCGGGCGATCTGCCGGCTTACGGTGGACTGGTCCGCGCCCATTTCGAGCGCGGCGCGCGAGATGCTCTGCGTGTTGGCGACGCAGACGAAGCAGGCCAGATCCTCGGAGTTCATCGCAACGCTTAGCTGGCGAAGCGATCGCGCAGCGCCTGCGTCGCGGTACGAAAGAGATTCTGGTCCAGGCCCACCGCCACGAAGCTCGCACCCATGTCCAGGTAGCGGCGCGCGTCGGCTTCCACCGGTGTCAGCGTGCCCACGGCCTTGCCGGCGCGCCTGGCGGCCTCGAAGATGCGCGCCACCTGCGCCTGCACTTCGGGATGGTTGGGGTTGCCGAGGTGGCCGTAGGCGGCCGCGAGGTCGTTCGGGCCGATAAAGATGCCGTCGACCCCGTCGACCGCGCAGATCTCGTCGGCCGCGTCCACGCCTTTCTGGCTTTCGATCTGCACCAGCACGCAGATATTGTCATTGATCTGGCTGAAGTACTCCGGCACCGTGCCGTAGCGGTTGCTGCGCTGGACCGACGACACGCCGCGCATGCCCGCTGGCGGGTAACGGGTGGCGCTCACCGCGCGCCCGGCCTGCTCCGCGCTCTCCACGAAGGGAATCAGGAAATTATAGAAGCCGATGTCCAGCAGGCGCTTTATCAGCACCGGATCGTTGGCGGGCGGGCGCACTACCRGCGCGCTCACGCTGCCCTGCAGCGCCATCAGCTGCGGGATGAAGGTCAGCACGTCGTTGGGCGAATGCTCGCCATCGAGCAGCAGCCAGTCGAAGCCGGCCAGGCCGAGGATCTCGGTGGTGGTGGCGTTGCCCAGCGAGCACCAGCACCCGATCACGCGCTTGTGCGCCAGCACGTCGGCACGAAAGCGGTTGGGCAGGGGCGAGGGCAAGGTTGAATTCGGGAGGGAGGACATGACGACGGTGTTCCTGTTTTCAGTCTGGGAGGCGAATGGCTCAGCCGGCGCCCCCGATCTGCCGGGGCGGTGTGGCCCCGCATTCAGCCTCTGACTGGCTGCGGGGCCATCGCCGATGCCAGATGGCTTGCTTGTCTGGCGGGTCAGTGCGAGCCGCTGACGATCTGCTTGGTGAAGCTGGCGCGTTCCATCTCCACTACTTCCACGCTGACCTGCACGCTGTCTTCCGCGTTGGCCGGGCGCACAGCGTCGGCAATGACTTCGCAGATCGCTTGACTCAGTGCCTGGCGTACGGTCAGGTCGCGGCCGTCCAGGATGTGCAGGCGCGCATGGACGAAGGCGCGCTCGCGCGCTTCGGTGCCCTGGCGGAAGGAGGTCAGCGTGATGCAGCGCGACTTGATGTCCGGCTCGGCGAACTCGCCGGAAGCCAGCAGCGCGGCATTGGCCTCGTCCAGCAGTTCTTCCTGCGAGCAGGTGAGGCGGGTGTTCTCGGTAATTTCAATGATGAGGTGGGGCATGGTGGCTAGGCCTGGAGGTTTCGGTGGGTTGCCGGGGGCGGGGGATCAGTCCACCGCCAGCCGCGACAGCGGGCCCGGCGACTTGCGGCGCGCTGCCTGCACGCGCGCCGCGGCGTCGTCAAGCTGGGCCAGCGTGCCGCTGTCCACCGGCATGAATTCGGCGCGGGCGCGGCGCCAGGCGCGTTCCGGCTCGCCGGGCAGCTGGATGGCCTCCGTGCCGGGCTGCAGGTGCGACGAGCGCAGCCAGTCGACGAAGGCCTGCACTTCATGGCCAAAGGTGGTGCTGCTGCCCAGGCGCTCGGGGTCGAACACGATGGCCAGCATATTGTTCCAGACCGCGTGCTCGTGGGTCAGGGTCTCCGGGCGGATGGTGTGGCCACCGGTGACTGCCGCGCCTAGCAGCTCGCACATCACCGCCAGCACGTAGCCCTTGTGCTCGCCAAAGGGGCGCAGCGCGCCCTGTGCTTCGCCGGCGGGCGGGAACATCACCGCCGGGTCGTCGGTGGGATGGCCTTCGGTGTCGAGCAGGCAGCCCGGGGGCACCGCCACGCCCTTGTTGTTGGCCACGCGCACCTTGCCCAGCGCGATCGCGCTGGTGGCGAAGTCCATCACCAGCGGCTCGCCGCCGGCCACCGGCACACCGATGGTAAACGGGTTGGTGCCATAGCGCGCCTCGTAGCCGCCATGCGGGGCCACGATCGGCTTGGATAGCACATTGACGAAGTGGATGGAGATCATGCCGGCAGCGGTGGCTTGCTCGGCCCAGTGGCCTACCCGGCCAAGATGGTGCGAGCTGCGTAGCCCCAGCACGCATACGCCGTGCTCGCGCGCGCGCGCGATGGCCAGGCCCATGGCTTCCTCGGTCACCGCCTGGCCCATGCCGCGATTGCCGTCCAGGCTGAGGATGCCGCCAGCTTCGTGCACCAAGCTCACGCGCTGGTTCAGTTGAAGCTGCTCGCCTTGCCAGGACATCACGTACTTCGGGATCATGCCGACCCCGTGGGAGTCGTGGCCTGACAGGTTGGCGCCGACCAGGTGGTCGGCGGTCAGGCGGGCCTCGCGGGCATCGGAGCCGGCGGCGAGCCAGAGATCGACCACCCATTGATGGAGGGCGGGAGTCGGGATGCGGTGTTCACTCATGAGCTTGGGGTTCGAAAGATGAGGGGAGATCGGAGGTGAAATCGGTCGAACATGGCGGCCCCCATGATAAGCCGCCGGGCCCGGCTTGGGTACCCGGCAAGCCATGCGAGCCATGCACTGGCGTCATTCCGGCCGGATGTTGGCGCTCTTGATCAGTTGCGCCCACTTGGCCACCTCGCTCTTCTGGAACGCGCCCAGTTCGGCCGGGCCGGCGCCGGACGGCTCGATCCCCAGCGAGGCCAGCCGGGCACGCATGTCGGGCTCCTGGATGATCTTGCCGATGTCCGCGGCAAGGCGGTTGACGATGGGTGCAGGCGTGCCGGCAGGGGCAAACACGGCTTGCCAGGAAACGATCTCGTAGCCTTGCAGTTTCGGGCCGCCGGCCTCGGCCACGGTCGGCACCTCCGGCAGTTCGCGGGCGCGCTTGGCGGCCGTGGTGGCCAGCGCGCGGAACTTGCCGGACTGGATCATCGGCATGGCGGCCACACTGTTCTCGAACAAGACATCAACCTGGTTGCCCAGCAAGGCTTGCACAGCCGGGCTGCTGCCCTTGAACGGCACGTGGAGCAGCTTGACGCCCGCCATGCTGGAGAACAGCTCGCCGGCCAGGTGCTGCGAGGTGCCGTTGCCGGCCGAGCCAAAGGAGACCGCGCCGGGCTTGGCCTTGGCGGCGGCGATCACGTCCTGCACGGTCTTCCACGGGCTGTTGGCGTTGACCACCAGCAGGTTGGGCAGGGTGCCGATCAGGGCCACGGGCTGGAAGTTCTTGATCGGGTCGTAAGGCATCTTCGGGTACAGGCTCACATTGATCGCGTGCGAGCTGATGGTGCCGCCGACCAGGGTGTAACCGTCCGGCGCGGCCTTGGCCACATAGTCGGAGCCGATATTGCCGCCCGCGCCGGCGCGGTTCTCCACCACCACCGGCTGGCCGATCATCTGCGACAGGCGCTGGCCAATCAGGCGGCCGAGCACGTCCGTGGTGCCGCCCGCGGCAAAGGGCACCACGTAGTTGACCGGCTTGGTTGGCCAGGCGTCTTGCGCCTGGGCCGGCAGCGCGCCAACGGCGGCCAGGGCGCAGGCGAGCAGCCCAAAGGCGAGGCGAGGTTGGCGAACGGCGCGGATGGCGGGCTGGAAAGCGGGCAGGGAAGTGGGACGGGACTGGAGGGCCGGCTGGCTGGCCCGCAAGGGCCGAAGGTGCAGAAGCTGCAGAAGGTGCAGAAGCATGTCTTGGTCTCCATTGTATTTTTGTCTGGGCCATCGTCCTTTGCGCTGCGTGACGCGGCCGCTATGCTCTGGCAAGCGGTGCGTGTGGCAGGGTGGGATCGCCTGGCAACAGGCTACACGCGTGCCGTGGTAGTAGCCTTGCGTTTTACGCATAACAGAAATGCGCCTGAAGCCAGGCGCACAAAGCGTTCGCGACGTAACAATCGCTACATTCCCGGAGGTTCCGGATCGCTCCCATTCCGGCTCCGGCCCGATTGCACTGCACCATTTCCTTTCTGCCATGACCAGCCAACCCGTTGCAGCTACCGTGCCTTCCACTTCCTCCTCCACCAATCCGACGGCGCGCTCCGGCGGCCGGGTCCTGGTGGACGCGCTGCGCATCCACGGCGCCGAGCGTATCTTCTGCGTGCCGGGTGAGAGCTTCCTGGATGTCCTCGACGCACTGCACGACCAGCCCGCCATCGACCTGATCGTCTGCAAGCATGAAGGCGCCGCGGCCAACATGGCCGAGGCCGACGGCAAGCTCACAGGCCGGCCGGGCATCTGCTTTGTCACGCGCGGCCCGGGCGCCACGCACGCCAGCATCGGCGTGCATATCGCCGCGCAGGATTCCACGCCGATGCTGCTCTTCGTTGGGCAGATCGCCCGCGGCCACAAGGGCCGGGAGGCCTTCCAGGAGGTCGACTACGGCGCCATGTTCAGCGCCATCGCCAAGTGGGTGGTCGAGATCGAGGATCCGGCTCGTATCCCTGAGTTGGTGGCGCGCGCGTTCCAGTGCGCGACGTCGGGCCGGCCGGGCCCGGTGGTGATTTCCCTGCCTGAAGACGTGCTGGACGGCCTGTGCGAGGTGGCCGATACCGGCCGCTATCGCCCGGTGGCGGCGGCACCGCGCGCGGCCGATGCCGATGCGCTCGCCGCCGCGCTGGCCGGGGCCGAGCGCCCGCTGGTGATTGCCGGCGGCGCCAACTGGAGCGCGCGGGCGGCGGCCGATTTTGCGGCCTTCGTGCAGCGCTGGAACCTGCCGGTGGCCTGTGTCTTCCGCCGCCAGGACGTATTCGACAACCGCGATCCGCACTACATCGGGCACCTCAGCCTGGGCGTGAGCCCGGCGCTGGCCGAGCGCGTGCGCACGGCCGATGTGATCCTGGCCTTCGGCACGCGGCTGGGCGATATCGCGACCGACGGCTACACCTTGCTGGAGGCCCCGCGGCCACGCCAGCGCCTGTTCCACCTGCACGCCGACAGTGCCGAACTGGGCCGCGTCTACCAGCCCGAACTGGCCATCCATGCGGGCATCGAGCCCGGCGCCGCCATGCTGGCCGCGCTCACCCCGCCGGCGGCGGTGCGCTGGTGCGATTGGACCAGCGCCGCGCGCGCCGCGCATGGCGCCTTCGTGGCCCCGGCCAAGCCGCACCCGCAGCTCACCGGCGTGGACATGGGCGCGGTGATCGCGCACCTGGACCGCGTCCTGCCCGACGATGCCGTGCTGACCAACGGCGCCGGCAACTACACGGTCTGGCTGCATCGCTATTACGCCTATCGCCAGCCGCGCACCGAGCTGGCCCCCACCTGCGGCGCCATGGGCTACGGCCTGCCCGCGGCGGTCGCCGCCAAGCTGCGCGACCCGCAGCGCACCGTGGTGTGCTTCGCCGGCGACGGCTGCTTCCTGATGTACCCGCAGGAAGTGGCCACGGCCGCGCAGTACGGCGCCAACCTGATCGTGGTGGTGGTCAACAACGGCATGTACGGCACCATCCGCATGCACCAGGAAAAGCGCTATCCCGGGCGCGTCAGCGGCACGGACATCCCGAGCCCGGATTTTGTGGCGATGGCGCAGTCGTGCGGTGCCTGGGCGGAGCGCGTGACGCAGACTGAAGATTTCGCCGCGGCCTTTGCGCGCGCGCAGGCCGCGGGCAAGCCCGCCGTGCTGGAACTGGTCACGGACCCGCGCCAGATCACCCCGGCGATGCGGATCGCGGACTGAAAGAAAAAAACAAAAAACAAAAAACAAAAACAAGATACAAGACAGGAGACATCCCATGACCGATGCCACGCTGGCCGATTTGCGCAGCCAGTTTGCCGGCCGCTTGCTAACCGCCGCCGATGACACTGCGCCGTTTCTCACCGACTGGCGCCGCAGCTGGACCGGCCGCGCCCTGGCGGTGGCGCAGCCCGATAGCACTGCCGATGTGGCGGCCATCGTGCGCTGGTGCGCGGCGCGCCAGGTGCCGCTGGTGCCGCAGGGTGGCAATACGGGCATGGTGGGTGGCGCCATCCCGGACGACGGCGGCCGTGCACTGGTGCTGTCCACCGCGCGGCTGAACCGCATCCGCGAGATCGATCCGATCAACAACACGCTCACCGCAGAGGCGGGCTGCATCCTGGCCGCCGTGCAGCAGGCGGCGCAGGAAGCAGGGCGCTTATACCCGCTGTCGCTCGGCGCGGAGGGCAGTTGCACCATCGGCGGCAATCTCGCCAGCAACGCGGGCGGGGTGCAGGTGCTGCGCTACGGCAATACACGCGAGCTGTGCCTGGGGCTGGAAGTGGTGACGCCCGACGGCKAGATCTGGGACGGCCTGCGCGGCCTGCGCAAGGACAACACCGGCTACGACCTCAAGCAGCTCTTTATCGGCGCGGAGGGCACGTTGGGCGTGATCACCGCCGCCACCCTCAAGTTGTTTCCGCGTCCGGCGGCGCGCATGACGGCGCTGGCTGCGGTGAGCGACCCGCATGCGGCACTGCGCCTGCTGGAACTGGCCCAGCGCCGGCTAGCCGCCACGCTGACGGCGTTCGAGTTGATGAGCGGCGTGTGCGTGGCACTGGTGGCGCGGCATTTCCCGGACTGCCGCGCGCCCTTCGAGCAGGCGCATCCCTGGTATGTATTGCTGGAGAGCAGCGACCCGCATAGCGAGGCGCACGCCACGCAGGCCTTCGGGGAGCTGCTGGAGGAGGCCTTCGAGGCTGGCATCGTGGCTGACGCTGCCATTGCGGCCTCGCTAGCGCAGTCCGATGGGCTGTGGCGGATCCGCCATCACCTGCCGGAGGCCCAGTCGCTGGAGGGCGACAACCTCAAGCACGACATCTCGGTGCCGATCTCTGCGATTGGCGAATTCATTGCGCACACCAGCGCCGCCATCCTGGCCGCCAATCCCGGCGCTCGCGTACTGGCCTTTGGCCATCTGGGTGACGGCAACCTGCATTACAACGTCAGCGCGCCGTACGGCGTGCCGCAGCCGGCGTTCGTGGCGGCCAGCGGTGCGGCCATCAGCGCGCTGGTGTACGAGGCCGTGCACCGCGTGCGCGGCTCGATCTCGGCCGAGCACGGCATTGGCCAGTTGAAGGTCGACAAGAACGCGCACTACAAATCCGCCGTAGAAATGGCGCTGATGCAAAAGATCAAGCACGCGCTGGACCCGCACGGACTGATGAACCCGAGCCGGCTGCTGCCGGGCGCATCGCACTGAGC
>NZ_JBFTSF010000075.1:0-24630 GCF_056399905.1 Cupriavidus sp. 01L46 | reverse complement strand
CCCCCCCTCTCATCAGACTCTTTTCTGCCTGACCCACACTACCGTCTCGCCACCTCGCGCTCCACTGCGGGGACGGGGCGCGTTCATACCATCTTTTCTTTACGAGTAAAGAAAAGTGACACCTCCATGTGCGTAAACGGCCAACCCCGTACAGCCGCGCCAGCAGCTAGAAGCAATAAAACACCCCTCCAAAAACGCCAATCTGCGCCAGCAGCCAGCAGCGCAAAAACCGCCACCTTCAAGAAACCGCTTAACTAAGCAACACAATCCCCCCCGGCAACGACCGCACCTCCAACCCCAGCGAGCGCTGCATCTGCGCAATCGCCTTATCCAGCGACCGAATCTGAAACCGCCCCGTCACATGCTTGCCCGCCACCCGCTTGTCCAACAGCACCACCCTACCCGGCCGATAGCGATTGATCTCCTCAACCACCTCGCGCAACGGTGCATCGGCAAACCGCAGGTAGCCATCGCGCCACGCCGGCATCCACGTCGGATCGACATGCACAATGCGTCCTAGCGCGGCACTATCGTAGGTGAGTTGCTGCTTGCCGCTCAGCGTCGCGATGCCCGCGGCATGCGCCACCTGCACGGTCCCCTCGACGCAAGTCACGCACACGCCGGCAGGCGTGACCCGCACTTCAAACCGGGCGCTCTGCGCAAACGCGCGCCCCGGCCCGGCGACAACCGCGAACGGCCGCGGCGCATTCAAGGTATCGACGGCGGCTTCGCCGGAGATCAGGTCGATGCCCTGCACGCGCCCCGCTCCGGAGCGCACGGCAATACTGGTGCGCGTATTCAGCTCGACGGTGACATCCTCGGCCAGCGCCAGCCGGCGTTGCTCGCCGGTCGCGGTGCGGTAGTCCGCGCGCAGCTCCTCCACGGAAGGCCACAGGCCCAGCGGTGGCTGGATGACGGCCACGGCTGCGGCGGCCGCCGCCGCGCTCATGGCGCYGCCGAGAAAGGCGCGCCGCTGCCAGTTCGGCGCGM
The DNA here is from genome assembly GCF_056399905.1 of Cupriavidus sp. 01L46. Classification (NCBI taxonomy): domain Bacteria; kingdom Pseudomonadati; phylum Pseudomonadota; class Betaproteobacteria; order Burkholderiales; family Burkholderiaceae; genus Cupriavidus; species Cupriavidus sp. 01L46. The sequence goes on along the minus strand of NZ_JBFTSF010000075.1, from coordinate 23,640 downwards.
GCCGCGCCTCGACAAAATGCGAGCTCGCCGGGTTACGCGCCACAACCAGTTCGCCCGCGTGGCCCAGTTGCTCCCAGCGCTGCCGTGCCAGGGAAAAGGCTGCCCGGTGCGCGGGATCCGCCATGCACCAGCGCCGCAGCGCAGCGCCGTCGGCCGGTGTCATCTCGCCCGCCGCCATGCGGCGCACCCAGGCAAGCGCCTGCCGCTCGATCGCGTCAAGCGTGCGTTCCGGTTGTGGCGCAGGATTCATCATTCGTATCATGGCATCAAGCGAGCCGCCACCGTGGTTTGCCTGTGGACATAGACAAGACGGTTGGGAAGCAACAGATCGGCATGCTTTTTTTCATCCATGCTTGGGGCTATGGGCCATGCAGTACTCATGGGCCCGCTTGAGCTCCAGGCCGATCRGGCGCGGCGACACGCCGAAGCGCACCGCGGCCTCCTGGTTCGACAGTTCATCGACCCGCACCGCGAGGAAGATCGCCCGCCGGCGTGGCGGCATGCTTTCGATGAGGCGTGCAACGGCCTCGACCTCGTCACGCGCCGCGACCGTTTGCGCGGGGCCGGGCGCGGGGTCGACGATCTCGGCCATGAGCGTCTCCATCTCTTCTGCGCTCATGTAGCGGCGGTCGCGCTGCAGCCGGTMCAGCGCCAGGTTGGTGGCCATGCGCATCAGGTAGGCGGCCGGGCTCTTGACCGGCTCGCCCTCCTCTTTGCGGTCTTCCAGGTGCACCCAGGTATCGTGCAGCGCATCGCTGGCGAGCTCGGCCGAGCCCAGGCGCCATGTCAGGCGGCGCTTGAGGTCGTCGTAGCGTTGCGCGAGCAGCTCGCGCAAGCTGGAGCGGCTGGAGTCGCTCATCTATCGGCTCGCCTGCCGGCCGCAGGGTGGCTGGCAAGAGCCGGAGCGGGCCGCGGCGGCGTCACAGCGCACCGGCTTGACCAGCAGCACGAATGCCTTGGCCGGATTCCCGGGCGGCTGGCCCACATCGACGTGCTCCACGGTCTCGATGATGGCCGCATCGCGTGCCTTGTCGCCGGTGGTATCCAGCAGGCRCACGTGCGCAACGCGGCCGGCCGCGTTGAGCTGCACATAAAGCGCGAGGCGATATTCCCCGAGCGCGAGTGCGGGCCGCGCGCATAGCGCCTGATAGACCTGCGACTGCACAGCGCCCTCATATTGCCGCGCGGCGCTGGCCGGGGGCTGCGCAATGGCCATGTCCGCCTGGCGCGGCGCGGGCACCAGCACGAAGGCATCGGCCGCGGCTGCCTGCACGTCCAGCCCCGTGCCCTCGAGCATCTTGCGCAGCGCGCTTTCCGGGCTGAAGGTGCCGTGGACGGCAGTCGAGGTTCGCCCCGCTGCCAGCTCGGAGGAAAAGAAGACGGACAGGCTGGTCTGCGCATCGTATTGCGCCAACGCTTGCTTGAGCGGCTGGGCCGGCAGGTCGAATGCCATCTCCACCGCGCCGCGGTTGGAGGGCTGCTGGGCGCGGATCTGCTGGCAGGCAAGGCATAGGGCCAGGACCGCCATATAGACAACCAGTACGCGCGCACCGGGGGATGCGACCAAGCGTGCCATCACGATCCAATGCCATGTGCGTTGAGGAGTCCCTGCCGCATCGGGCGCGTGGCCCAAGTGCATACTCGTGCGCATCGTAGGGATCCAATGTGACGCCGCCGTGACTGCGTGCCAGCACTGCCGTGACACGGCTCACTCCTCCTGCCCGGGACCCGGCGGCTGCCGTGTCTCGATCGCGATAAACAATCGTGCGTTGCCACGCTGGACCAGCAGCGCCACCGCGCCGTTGGCCGCGCTGGCCTCGTCGGCCAGCGCCTCGATGCTGTCGACCGGCTGGCCGTTGAGCGCGAGGATCACGTCGCCGGCGTGCATGCCGGCGCGCGACGCGGCCGCGTTCACGCGCTGCACCAGCAGGCCGCCGTCGATACGCAGCACCTGCCGCTCTTGCGCCCACAGCGGCCTGACCATCATGCCCAGCGGCGCGTGCCCGGGCGCGGCCGGGCGCGCCACCCGTGGCGCGTCGAAGCGATCGGGCCGCACCTCCAGCGCGAGCGCGGCGCGGTCCCGCCAGACGCGCAGCGGGACGGCGACGCCGGGGGCCAGGTCCGCAATGAAGATCAACGCATCGGCGGACTGCACGACGTCGCGCGCACCCACCTGCAGGATCACGTCGCCCGGCTTCATGCCGGCCCGGCTGGCGGCCCCGCCGGGCTGGACGTAGCTCACCAGCGCGCCCGCGGGCCGGGGCAGGCGGAACGAATCGGCCAGGGCTTGCGAGACCTCCTGCACCGCCACGCCGATACGCCCGCGCGTCACCACGCCCTGGCGCAGCAACTGGTCCTTGATGCGCATGGCCACATCGATGGGGATGGCGAACGACAAGCCCTGGTAGCCGCCGCTGCGGCTGTAGATGCGGGAATTGATGCCGATCACCTCGCCCTTGAGGTTGAACAGCGGGCCGCCGGAGTTGCCGGGATTGACCGGCACGTCGGTCTGCAGGAAGGGCATGTACTCGGCGCCAGGCAGCACCCTGCCCTTGGCGCTGACGATGCCGGCCGTGACCGAGTTGCTGAACCCATAGGGTGAGCCGATGGCCAGGGCCCAGCTGCCCACCTCCACGCTCGCGGCGTCGCCGATCTTCACCGTCGGCAAACCGGTGGCGTCGATCTTGAGCAGGGCGACGTCGGCAACGGCGTCCAGCCCGATCAGCCTGGCCTTGAACTCGCGCCGGTCGGTCAGCTTCACGCTGACCAGCGACCCGCGCGCGACCACGTGCGCGTTGGTGAGGATGTAGCCGTCGCCGCTGAGGATGAAGCCCGAGCCCAGGCTGGTCTCGTCGACATTGTCCTGGCCCGGCGCACGCCCGCGCAGCGGATCGGGCGATGCCTCGCGGGCCACACCAATGTTGACCACGGCGGGGCCATTCTCGCGCACCAGCCGCGAGAAATCAGGCGCGGCTCGCCATGGCGCCGCCTGCAGCGGCGCGCATCCGGCCGTGCCTGCCGCCAGCGCCAAGAACAGCACCAGCGCGGCAAAGGCCAGCGAGCGCCGCACGAAGCCGCTGCGGCGGCCCAGGTCGAAAGCCATCGCCACATCAGCTCGCTTGCGCGCCATCCAGCCCCAGCTCCAGCACCATGGGCTGGCGCATATCCGGTGGCGGCGGCTCAGGCAACGCCTTCGTCATCAGCACCGCGCGCAAGTCCGCGTCGGCCTGCGGATTGCCCAGCGAGTCGAACTCCATGCGCTCCACGCGGCCATTGGGGACAAGCCACACACGCATCACCAACGACGCGGCCGGCTGCGCGCGGGCCTGCATCCAATCCTGCAAACGCAGGGCGCTCGCGTCGGCCGGATCGCCCAGCCGCGCCTGGAACTCCGTGCTGGCCAGTTGCGCATAGCGCATCCAGTGCTGCGGGAACGGCTGCGCCGGGGCGGCGGCAGAAGACGCCGCGCCCAGGCCCAGGCCCACCAGCCGCAGCGTACGGAGCAAACGCCGCCACATTCTCTGCGGCACAGCCAGCTTGCGTGTCATTACGTGGCGGCTCCCTCTTCCAGCACAGGAGCAGCCGCAGGGGCATCCGCAGTTGCATCCGCGGTTGCATCCGATTGCGCTGGCTGGAAGTTGCGCAGATGCAGGAAGAACTGTCCCATCATCTGCGTCCACAGCTGCAGCGCCACGGTGAGATAGTCGGGGCCCACGCCGCCGGAGATCACCACGTCCATCTCAAGCACCAGGAATTCGCCGTGCTGCGCGACGCGCGCGAAGCGCTTGGCGCGATGCCAGTCGCCAAGCACCCCCTCGGGCAACGCGCCGCCTTGCACCCGCAGCGGGCAGCTCAGCGTGAAATCCAGGTACGCATCTGGCGCTACCGAGTTGCCCCAGAGGACCTGGAAGCCAACGCCATGGCTGGCGCTGTGCAGGCGCAGCACGCCGTCCTGCTCGATGGCCGTCACGGCGCAGCCGGCGGCCTTGATGGCATCGCAGACCTGCTCCGAGGTGACTGCCATCAGCAGTGCGGGCAGGCTGGCTGCCGAGGTTTCGATCTGGGTTGCGGTGGTGGTCATGGATATCCTGWTGTTAAAAAGAATGGAAATTGGGATTGGGTCTGGCTTGAGGGGGCGCCTTGTGCCGCGCCCCACTCGCTTCAGTTCACTTTTTGCAGCACGGCATCCAGCGCGGCGGTGTCGATGCTGGCCGTGCCTGGCGCAACCAGCTTTGCCATATAGGCCTGCACGAGCTGCTGCTGGCGTTGCTGGCGCATGGCCGCCGCCAACTGCGGCTTGATCTCGTCGAGCGTTGCGGTGCGGCCAGCCTGCGTGTCCAGCAGCTTCATCACATGGAAGCCCGCGGCCGATTGCACCGGGTCGCTTACCTGGCCAACCTTCAGCCTGGCAACGGTGTCGCGCACTTCCGGCAGCATCTGCGCCAGTGGCAGCGTGCCGACTTCCCCGCCACGCTCGGCGCCGCGGGGATCCTGCGAGCGGCTCTTGGCGAGCGCGGCGAAATCGCCCTGGCGTGCCTGCGTGGCCAGCTTGCGGGCTTCGTCGCGCACCTTGGCCGCGGCGTCGCTGCCCTGGGCAGCCAGGAAGATCTGCGCGACGCGGTAGGTGGCGGGCACCTGGAAGTTCACCTTGCCTTCTTCATAGGCCGCCTTCACCTCGAGCTCAGACGGATAGCCTGCCGGCACCTGCGTGACCGACTCCAGGTAGGTGGAGGTGACGATCCGCGCGGCGATCTCGCGCACGGCGGCATCGACGCGCGCCTTCACCTCGGGCCGTTCCGCCCAAGCCTTGCCCTGTGCCTCGCGCAGCAGCGCTTCACTGGCCAGGCGCTGGCGCAGCCAGTTCTCGATGCCCGCGCGGTTGCTCCTGGYCGCGGCGCGGTCCGCTTCCGGCAGGCCCTGCAGCAGCCGCTCCACGTCATCCTGGCCAACGGTGACCGAGCCGGCGCGCGCTACCACCAGACCGCCTGCCGTGGCAGGCTCCGCAGCCTGCACCGGCGCTGCGCTCAGCCACGAGGCCAGCAGGACGCCGATGGCCATGCGCACGGGCGGCAGCATGGACTGGACGTGCGATTTCATTCGAATCATCTGTGTCTTACCTTTTTTCTCGGGGAGCGCGGGCAAACGCCTGTGCGGGCCGGCGGCATCGCCTTGCCCGCGCACTGGCCTGCGCTCCTCATGACATCGCAGCAACATGACAAAACACTCACGCCCCAGCAACAGCAGGCTCGGCGCCACTGCCATGCGCGGTCCGTTGCTGGCGTTGCGCGTCATGGGCGTGGCGCTTCTGCCGCGCCCGTGGCGCTCGCCGCAGCATTGACATCGGCGGCCGCCTGCGCGGGCGCGTCGGCGGCKGCCGCGGCGCCGGCCGCGAAGCGCCCTTCGTACAGCTTGTCGCCATACTCCTGCGCGATCTGCTCGAACTTCACCCGGCTCTGCGCCGCGAAGGGCTGGCGCGCGATCATCACCGTGCCCAGGCCCACCGTCTCGTAGGCGCGCAGGATCTCCTGGCCCGCTGCGTAGAGCTTCACGTTCTTGGCCTCGCACTGCGCCACCGTGGCGTGCTGCGCCTTGGCCTCCAGGGCCAGGCGCTGGCGCTCCGCCTCGGCTGCGCGCGCGAGCTTGAGCAGTTCGTCATAGGCGTTGCGGTACTGCGCAATCTGCGTGCTCGCCTTCTCGGCAACCGCCTGAGCCTGCTGTTGCGCCTGCTGGTTCCTGTCGCTCAGGCGCTCGCGCTCCTGGCGCTCGGCGGCGAGTTGCGCGCGGGCACGCTCCAGTTCCTTCTTCGTGTCGGCATCCGCGCCGGAGGGCGCGGCGCCGGCATGGGGCKCGCMGGCCTTGAGCGCGGCCAGTTCGTTCTGCGCCTGTTGCAGCTGCGTGGTGGTGATGCGCAACTGGGCGCGCAGGCGCTCTTCCATGGTCTGGGCCGGCTGGGCGTGAGCCGCTGCGCCGGCCATCGCGAAGCTGGCGGCGAGCGCCAGCGGACGCCAGGCGCCGCGCAAGCATGATGTGGATGACACGGTATCCCTCCTAGAAGCGCGTGTTGATCTCGACCTGCAAGATATCGATCGCCAGCGGCGGGCCATAGACCTCCTTGGTCGACGTCCAGCGCCCGGTCACCCACGTGTTCTTGTCGAGCGCGTACGAGCCGCCCACGTAGTAGCCGCGTGCGTTGGTGCCGCCCAGGTGGAAGGTCGAATCGTTGTAGCCGTCCGGCATGGCATCCGGCTCGATGCGCTTGTAGCCAAGCAGCATGTTCCAGTCGCCCTTGGCAAGCGTAACGGGCTTGCCCAGCGTGGCCTGGAACATGTAGGCGTTGCCGCCGCTCTTGAAGTCCGCGCGGCTGGTGCCGCCGCTGCCGCCGAAGTTATTGACGATGCCGCCGTTTGCGCGCGAGAACATGCCGCCCTCGTCGTAGGCAAGGTTGCGGATGTAGTTCGCATCCATGCGCAGGCCGAGGCTGCCCGCCACCTTGGTTTCCCAGCGGAAGTTCAGGTCCAGCAGCTGGAACTTGGAAGCTAGGCCCACGTATTGCGGCTGCGGGGTGCCGGCCGGATCCAGCGGATTGAGCGCGATATTGCGCAACAGCATCAGCGTGTTGCCCTTCTGCATGAAGGCCGGGCGCGACCAATCGGTGCTGCAGCCGTCGGCGCCGGCGTACAACGCGCAAGGCTGCGACACTTGCCCGCTGACGTTGCGGAAATCGTAGTACGCCAGCGCGCCGCGCAAGCGATTGTCGTTGTTGAGCTTCCAGCTCGCGCCGATCTGCGCACCCAGCAGCCATTTCTTTTCGCTGCTCGCCTTGTTCTGGCTGCGGCTGGGGAAGCTGTCGGAGGAGTACTCGAGCGGCACCAGGCCCAGCGTGCCAAACAGCGCGACGTCCCGGTTGGGCAACGCCTTGTCGAACTGCGCCGCCAGCCCGTCGAAGTTCAGGTCGTTCGAGAACAGCAGGTCGGACGACACGAATGGGTTGCCGAAGCGGCCGGCCGTGAGGTTGAGCCATTCCGCCGGCTTGTACGACAGCCAGCCCTGGTCGAGCCACACGTTCTTCTTGGCCAGGCCGCCGCCCAGCGTCTGGTTGGTGGACACCGGGCTGTCGTCGTTGCCGGTGGCAATGCGGATGCCGGCATGCGTGCTGTCGGAAATATCGGCCAGCACGCCGAACCTGGCGCGGGCACGCAGCAGGCTCACGCGGTTCTGCCGCGTGTTGGCCAGCGGCGGCAGCGAGAGGTTGGTGTTCGGGTTGACGTCGAAGCCACTGCCCTGGTTGATGGCCGCCCAGTCGATGGCGATGTCGCTGTTGTTGCTGGAGTAGAAGCGCGATTCGTCGCGCACGCGCACGTCGCCTTCGATGCGGATGCGCTTGGTCCATTCCGGTGTTTCGTTCGGTGCCGCCCAGCCTTCGGCCTGGGCCTGGGCCATGACCTGACCCTTGACCTCGTCGCGAATCTGGTCGCGCACGGTCTCGGAGATATAGGGCACGCGCACGTCGCCCGGCTCTACGCGCATGCCGCCGGCAGCGGCGGCCGGCGCTGCCGACGCCACGCGCTGCGCCTGCTGCTGCGCCATGGCTTCGGTCTGGGCCTGGGCAAGCAAGGCTTCGCCGGCATCTTTTTTCAGGGCGCCACTTTGCATCAGGCCACGGATCAGCTTGACCATGGTGCTATCGGCGGGCGCCGCGCTTTGCGCATAGCCCGCTCCGCTTGCGCCGAGCAGCGCGATCGCCATGGCGACGGCCAGCGCGTGGGTCTTGCGAGCCGGCTCCGCATGGCGCCGGGAGTTTGCTGGATGGTTCATCGGTTCGTTCACGAGAATGAGGTGGAATAGGTTGGGCATGCGGTGAGACATGCGGCGGCGGCCCGCTGGCCGCGTCACGGCCGGCGCCCCTTGATCGACATGCGCATCGGAAAGCGCAGCGATGCCGGCGGCCGTTCGTCGGCCCGGAAATCACGCACCATGGCCAGCACGGCTTCATCGGTCTGCGCGTTGCCGGTGCTGCGCAGCAGTTGCGCGCGCGTGGCGCGGCCGTCGGCGTCCAGCCACAGCTCGATGCGGATGTCCTCGAACGCCAGCTGCCGGGTGCGCTGGTCGCGCGCAAAGGCCTGCTGCAAGGCACCCGAGACGTAGCTCGAGTAAGACCGGCTGCCCAGCCCGCCGCCACCGCCGGTCATGCCGCCGCCGCGCCCGGCCTGGATGCCAAATGCATCCGTGCCGGCTTGCGCCGCGCCGTCGATCGTGACCGGGTCGCCGAGATCCTTCGACGGGCTTGGGGGGGCGTCGTCCTTCGGCGCTTCCTGCGGGTCCGCCGGCTTGGGTTCAGGCTCGACCACTTCCGGCTTGACCTTCTCCGGCACCGGCTCGGGCGGCTTCTCGGGCTCGGGAGGTGGCGGCGGCGGCGGTGGCAGCACCAGCATCGGCGTGGCCGCCACCTCGCGCTTGGTGCTGGCGGTGTCGGACAGCAAGCGCCAGACCAGCACGGCCAGCCCGATGATGACCAGCGCGCCGATGATCAGCCCGCCCCAGCGGCGCCACAAGGCGATGGCGCGCTGCCGGGGAGGAGGAGTTGGATCACGATGTTTCACCCGACTCTCCTCACGCCGGCTTGCCGGTGACGAGGCCGATCTGGTTCAGGTCGATGCGCCTGAGCAGGTCCAGCACCTCCACCACCTTCGCGTACTGCACGGCGGCGTCGCCCCGCACGATCACTGGGAAATCCGGCGTGAGCGCCTTCTCCGTGCGCAGGCGCTCCTCCAKCTCCGGCAGCGTCACCGGATAGGCGTCGAGGAACACCTGGCCCGCGTTGTCGATGGTGATGGCCTTGGTCTTGGGCTTCTCCAGCGCGACCGACGAACTCGCCTTGGGCAGGTCCACCTTGATGCCCGGGATGCTGGCATTGCTGGTCAGGATGAAAATCACCAGCACCACCAGCAGCACGTCGACGAAGGGCGTGATGTTGATGCCGCCCGTGCGCTTCTTGGTGCCGAACTTGGCTGCGTATGCCATGGCCGCGCGCTCCCCTTAAGCCCGGTGCAGGGCAGCGGGGACGCGACGTCCCTCGCCCTGCTCTTCGGCCAGACGCGTGGCGAATTCGTCCACGAACACCGCCATGTCGGCGCCGATCGAATCCGAGCGCGAGGCGAGCCAGTTGTAGCCGAACAGCGCGGGAATCGCGACGCCCAGCCCGGCAGCGGTACACAGCAAGGCCGCGGCCATGCCCGGTGCCACCGAGTTGATATCCACCGCGCCGGCCATGGCCGCCACGACGAACACCAGCATGATCCCGATCACGGTGCCGAACAGGCCCACATACGGCGCGCCTTCGATGGTGGTCGACAGCCAGTTCATGCGCTTGGCCATGCGCTCGCTCTCGCGCACCATGACGCCATCCATGGCCGCGCGGATCGCGCTGATGGTCGCGTCGGAGACCGCGTTGAGGTCGTAGCCCATCTGATGGCGGCGGTGCAGTTCCTCGACCGCCATTTCATACAGGCGCCACAGCGACGAGTCCGCCTTGACCGCCTCGGGTACGCGGTTGCTCTTGGCCAGCTGGTCCAGCGGCGCGCCGGCCGCTTCGCGGAAATGCACCATGAATGCAGCGTTGGCGCGCGAGGTGGCGCCGTAGCTGCGGCCCTTGCTGATCATGATGGCCCACGACAGCGCCATCATGATGCCGAGCAGGCCCACCACGATCCAGGCGTCCAGCGGCATGGCGGCCAGGATGAAGCCGAAGTGGCTCTTGCCGGCCTGCTGCTCGTCCGCGCCGAACACGGCCAGGCGCGATTCAGCGCCTTGCGATACGGCGTCGGCGAGGATCAGCGCATCCGGGCGCGCGACCTTGGACAAGCGCACTTCATCGATGGCACCGGTGAACGGGCTCAGCGCGGTAGCAGCGGCCGGCGCGTTGGCCGCTGCCGCGGCGTCGGCGCCGAGCGTGGCCGGCGTGTTCAGCGCCGGCAAGGCGGTTGCCAGCGATGCGGCAGGACGTCCGCCGACATACAGCGACACGCTCTTGCCATCGGACTTGACTGCCAGGTGCGACCACTGCCCCGCCTGCACGGGCTGGCCGGGATTGCTGCGCTGGCCATTGACCTGCACGAAGGGCACGCCCTGGTCGATGCCGATGACGAGTTCGCCCGCGCCATCGCGGCGTGCATAGACGACTTGTTGCGGGCCGAGCTTCTCGGGGCGTACCCAGGCGGAGAAGCTGAACGGCGCGCCGGCGGCCAGCGCCAGCGACGGCGACGACGGCAGCACCAGCGGGGCGGCGCCGAGCTGCGCGCCCTTGCCGATGACCGTGCCATCGATGCTCACCACAGCGGTCTGGCTGTGGTTGCCGTAAGCCGTGGTGTCGCGTGCCGGCACGCTGCCTTCGGCAAAGTGGTAGACCAGCGTGTAGTCAGGGTCGAAGGTCCGCTGGCCATTGCCCGATGCCGGCGCCTTGGCGTTGCCGTAGTACATCCACAACTGCTGCGGGCCAGCGGCCGAGACCGACGGCACGTCGATCCAGATCAGCGCGATGCCCAACAGCGGATCGAACTGTTCGATCTGGTGGTTGAGCACGGTCTTGTCGTCKGCGGCAACAAAGCGCAGGTCGGCGCCGGTCTCGCTCACGCCTTCAAAGCTGAAGTTGCCGGTATGCAGGCGCAGCAGCACCGGGGTACGCCCGGCATCGCCGCCGATCGCGCCGGCCTTGGGGCCGGCGTCGATCGTGATCGGCTTGCGATAAGCCCAGTCGGGCTGCCACCAGGCATGGGCCAGGTCCGGCAGGAGTGTGCTCAGCAGCGTGAGCACGAGCAAAAGGATGCGTCGCATGACAGTTGTTCTCGGTTAGCTCATCGGGAGTCGATGTATCAGGTTGGAAGCGGTGCGCCGCGTGCGCTCAGTAGCTGGCGGTGACGCTGAAATTCACGCGCGGGTCGCCACGCTGCGTGCGTGGCCCGTCCTTGAGCGGATAGCCCAGGTCCAGGCGCCCCGTGACCTTCTGGCCGAGGCGGAACGTAGTGCCCACCCCCACCGAGGCGAGCGAGAAGTTGCTCTTCTGCTCGGGCAACGGATCGCGCAGGCGGACCTGGCCGGCATCGGCAAACAGGTAAGCGCGCCAGTTCTCGACCACGGAAGTGAAGAAGGCCAGCGGTGGCGTGCGCATTTCCACGGACCCGACCACGCCATAGTCTCCGGTGGTCTCGGCGGACAGGTAGCCGCGCACCGAGTTCATGCCGCCGGCCGCGATTTGCTCGTTCGAGACCAGCGGGGAATCCGTGATCTGGGCGGCCAGGCGCCAGCCCAGCTGCGCGTTGCCCGCGAAGGTGTAGGAGCCATTGGTATCGCCCTTGAGCACCATGAAGCTCGGCGACGCCTTGTAGCGCTTGTAGTCGAATTGCTGCGCGGTGCTGCCGTAGCCAAGGAAGCTGCGCGTGCCCGCGACCAGCGACAGGTTCAGGCCATAKGTGCCGCGCTCCGTCTGGCCGAAGCCCGAGTAGCCGAGCGTGATCGGCGCGTACTTGAGCGGCACCGTATCGCCGGCGCTGCCCAGGCGCGTCACCTCTTCGTTGTCCTTGAAGTCCACGCCCGCGCTGAACGCGTGCCACCATGCTCCGGTGTTCGGCACGGTGTAGGTGGCCTTCACGCCAACCGCATAGCCCTTGCCCAATACGTTGGTGCCGCCTACCGTCGCGACGTTGCTGTCCGATTTGTAGCCGGAAGCCTCAAGGCCCCAGTTGGTGCCTCGCAGCGGTGCCACATACGAGCCGGACCACACCTGGGTCTGGTTCAGGTCCTGCGGGGCGCCAAAGAAGCTGACCGAGGCGCTGTGCCCCAGTTGCCAGAGGTTGTCGTGGCCCAGCGAAGCCGTGGCCCGCAGTTGCTTGGTATCCGCGCTGTAGTCGTTGTTCAGGCCCACGCTCGCCCGCCACGGGCTGCTGTCCTCGACCTTGAGATCAACGTCCATGGTGCCAGGCAGCGCGCCCTGCTTGACCAGCGGCATCACCTGCCGGTTCGCGGTCCGGTTCAAGGCAGTGAGCTCCGTCTGCGCCTGGTTGAAGTCCGGCACCGCGCCCTCCGCCAGCGCGGGCACCTGCTCACGTACCTCTACCGGCGAGTTGTACTGCGCTYCCACCACACGCACGCGGCCCACCTTGGTCTCGCTCACCTGCAGGAAGACCACGCCGCCAACCGCCTGCTGCTCAGGCAGGTCCACGTACACCGACTGGTACCCCCTTGCCTGGTAGGCCGCCAGCAGCGCGTCGCGCGCGCCCTCGATATCCTTCATCGTGCGCTTCGGTCCAAGGTAAGGCGTGACCGCGCGCTCGATCGCGCGCGCATCCAGCACTGTGTTCCCGCGCACGATGTACTCGTTGATGTCGACGCGCCGTTCCGCATCGGCCTGCACACCAGGCGCTGCCGCCTCGGTGGCAGCGGGCGCCTGCGCCATCGCGGTTCCCTGCGTCCCTAGTCCTAGTACCGCCAGACATAGCGCCCTCCAGCGCGCGGACGCATCGTTCTTGTTCTTGTCATGCATGTGTTTGCTCAATCCCTTGCGAAACAATTGCCGTCGTTCCCTTGCGCCGGCGCCTCGACCAGAGGCAAGTCGTAAGCGATCGCATCCGATGAGGCCATGATGAGCGGTCATCATTTCAGCGCCGCGTACGATTGGTTAGACGAACGGCCCGCGCGCCGACTGTCGTTTGTCACGAAAGCTTCATGTGCAGGCGCGGGGCATGGCGACGCGCCTCAACGGCGGCGATATCGCAGAGCAATTGCATGCCGCGCCATTCGGAATGGAGCGCTACACTTCAGGCATATCGCCAATGGCGTGGTTGGCAATCAACGAAGACGGAGCACGAAATGCGCGGATGGCTGAACGTTGTAGTGATTGCCGCAGGCAGCCTTGGCGCGGCCTGCCCGCTACTCGCTGCAGAGGCACCTCCACCAGCGGGGGATGCCACGGCGAGCTGTGTCGAGGTCGAAGTCAATGGCATGCGGGCCCCGTCGTTCCCTTGCCTGACGCAAAAGCTAAGCCCCAAGCCCACCCCCGGCCAGCCCCCCTCGGAGCACAAGCTGGCGTCCGAAGCCATCCTGGCGCGTCCCTCCAATGCGCTGGGGCTGTTCAACTACTCGGCGACCAGCCATCGCATGGGCAATACCTTCGGCACATCGGTCACGCCGCAGCGGCCATCGCCGCCTTAGCCGCCTTAGCCGCAAGCCAGTCCATTCACCGCAATTTCTTTAAAGGAAAAGACGTGCCATTCATCATCGCCGGCCTCGCCTTGATCGGTGCCCTCATCTACGGCGCGGTCCGCCTGTACGCCACGGTGGCCGCAGCGCATGGCGCGATCGCCGGGACCGCCGCTGTCGTGTTCTGCGCGGCGCTGCTCGTGGCATTCGTCGCAAGCCTGGTCCGCCGCTACCGCGCGATCCACGGCGTCAAGATCAAGGGCGAGCGCATCCTGTCGCTGGAGGGCGCGTGGGGCACGATGCGCGTGGATCCGGAACGCAAGCGTGGCGCCCTGGATGTCGACGGACAGCAGGCGAAGTTCATTTTTGCGGATATAGCGAGTGCCACCGCGCTGGAGAACGACAGCGCATGGATGCTTGCATTGCGCCTAGAACACCATGCGCAAGGCAGTTGGCAGATCCCGATGGCCAGCCGGAAGGAAGCGTTGCGCTGGGCGAAGATATTCGACCTGGCTGCCGTGCAGAAACTTTGAAGACCTGGCGCTGCGCGGCTCTCCCGACCGGCACGAACGGCAACGCCATCGGAGCGAACGCGCCTGCCTCAGCGAGGCTCGTCTATTCGAGAAATACGTAGTCCGCGCGATACGGCACGCGGCTTTCCTGTCCTTCCTCGGTGCAGGCCAGAGCGGGCGCAATGCCGCCTTGCGTGTTCAGGCGCTGAACGTAATGCACTCCCGCTAGCAAGCCAGCCCCTCCGGAACTTGTCGCCTGCAACAGCAATAGCGCAATGCTGTCGGGCGTCCTGGCATTTGCGGCCTGCCGCAGGACTTTGCCGGTTACCTTGCTGCCGTCAGGCGCCTCCCAGGTCGGCCCGGCATAATGCCTGGCGATGAGCTTGCCGGAATCGTCGCGCAGATCCGCTTCGGGGGATTTGAACGCCCACGCCAATGCACTGCCCTGATCGCGCTTGCATACATAAATCTGCACGCCGGATGCATGCAGGGTCGCGATCGTACGATGGGCGTCGGCGGGCTGGAGCTCAGGCGGCGCGGCCTCCTGGACAACAGCGCAGGCAGCCAGCAGGCATGCGCCGGCGAGGGCGAGGGCGAGGCAACGCGCTTTGCGACTGGTGTGGAAATCTTGCGGCATACGCCCTCCTTGCCTGAGCCCGTTCGGCATAGTACCTCCGGCGCGATGGCAAGGAAACGGCGGAAGACAGAGCAAACGCAGCAAGCGCGGCAGGCCCGGTCGCCCGCGTTGCCGCTGGATGCGGTTGAAGTAGCGAACGGCAGACATGAGCTCAACCACAAGCGCTCAGCCACAAGCGCGCAGCAAAATGATCACTGGAATTCTGCAAGCCTGACAGCTACGCTAATAGGCGGACCGTTGCGGCAGATGAGCGCGCGAGGGTCATCGACTTTGATTGGAAGGAGTCATCCATGAAGATCGCTATCGCAATGGCAATGGCAATTGCAGTTCTCCTACCTGGTACCGTCCACGCCGCAGGCCCTGCAAATCCAGCGGATCGCTACGACTACAACATGCGTAGCACCAACAAGGACGGCTATGTACCGGACCCTCAGCGCACGACCAACAAAGACGGCTACGTGCCAGATACCGCGAAGGCCAACGACAAGTTTGACCCGTACACCCAGGGTGCCAACCAGAACACGGCCTCGGCGCTCACCGACTCAAAGGCTTCGGCCAAGAAGCCGGCTGGCAAGGCGTCCAGCCACAAGAAATCGCCCACTGCCGGCATGGACAAATAGCGCAGCCTGCTTAAGTCCGACGCGGTGATAAGGGTGAGGTGGCTGTATGGTGGCTGTAGGGTGGCTGTATGACTGCAACACAGCGGTGGCCAGCCCGCCATTCGCACTTCCGCGCAAACGCCGCGGCAAAGAAAAAGCCCCGCAGGAATCTGCGGGGCTTTTTCAACAATGGTGGGCCTCCCGTGAGTCGAACACGGCACCAACGGATTATGAGTCCGCTGCTCTAACCAGGCATGAGCTAGAGGCCCTGGAAAGTCAGACCGGCATGATACCGATCAACTGCCTTCAAGGAAACTCTTAAGCTTATCGGAGCGGCTCGGGTGACGCAGTTTGCGCAATGCCTTGGCTTCTATCTGGCGGATCCGCTCGCGGGTGACGTCGAACTGCTTGCCGACTTCTTCCAGCGTGTGGTCCGTGCTCATCTCGATGCCGAATCGCATGCGCAGCACCTTGGCTTCGCGCGGCGTGAGCGAGTCCAGTACGTCCTTGACGACGTCGCGCATGGAGCCGTGCAGCGCCGCTTCGGCAGGGGCCAGCGTGTTGGTGTCTTCAATGAAGTCGCCAAGATGGGAGTCGTCGTCGTCACCGATCGGCGTTTCCATGGAGATCGGTTCCTTCGCGATCTTCATGATCTTGCGGATCTTGTCTTCCGGCATCTCCATCTTCTCGGCCAGCGTTGCCGGATCCGGCTCGTTGCCGGTTTCCTGCAGGATCTGGCGCGAGATGCGGTTCATCTTGTTGATCGTTTCGATCATGTGCACCGGGATACGGATGGTGCGCGCCTGATCGGCGATCGAGCGGGTGATGGCCTGGCGGATCCACCACGTCGCGTAGGTCGAGAACTTGTAGCCGCGGCGGTATTCGAACTTGTCCACCGCCTTCATCAGGCCGATATTGCCTTCCTGGATCAGGTCGAGGAACTGCAGGCCGCGGTTGGTGTACTTCTTGGCGATCGAGATCACCAGGCGCAGGTTGGCCTCGGTCATCTCGCGCTTGGCTTCGCGGGCGCGCTTCTCGCCCTCGCTCATCTTGCGGTTGACTTCCTTGAGCTCCTTGAGCGGCAGCACCACGCGCATCTGCAGGTCGATCAGCTTTTGCTGCAGCTCGCGCACGGCCGGCACATTACGCTCGACGATGGTGCTGTACGACTTGCCGTCCTTGATAATCGTGTCGATCCACTCGAGGTTGGTCTCATTGCCCGGGAAACGGGCGACGAAATCCGCACGCGGCATGCCGCACTTGTCCACCACGATCTTCAGGATGGAGCGCTCGAGTTTGCGCACTTCGTCCACCTGGCCACGCAGCGTGTCGCACAGGCGTTCGACGTTGCGGGCGGTGAAGCGGATGCTCATCAGCTCGTTCAGGATGGCTTCCTGGGCCTTGACGTAGGACTTGGACTTGTAGCCTTCCTTCTCGAACGAGCGGCGCATCTTGTCGAACTGCTCGGCAATCACGCGGAATTTTTCCAGCGCGGCCTGCTTCAGTTCTTCGAGCTGGCGTGCCGWGGCAGCCAGGCCGCCGGCATCGTCATCCTCGTCTTCGTCGGATTCTTCGCCGTCGGACTCCAACTCGTCTTCTTCGGCGGCCGCCGCCACGGCCGGGGCCGGCGGGGCCACGGGCACGTCCGCGGCGTTCGGGTCGATCAGGCCGTCGACGAACTCGTCGATCTTGATTTCATCGCTGGCAACGCGCTCGGCCAAGGCCAGGATCTCGGAGATCGTGACCGGGCAGGCGGAGATCGCCATCACCATGTCTTTCAGGCCGGCCTCGATGCGCTTGGCGATTTCGATTTCGCCTTCGCGCGTCAGCAGCTCGACCGTGCCCATTTCGCGCATGTACATGCGCACGGGGTCGGTGGTGCGGCCGAATTCGGAATCAACAGTGGAAAGTGCAGCCTCCGCCTCTTCCTCGGCTTCTTCTTCGCTGGTGGCCGACGGTGCGTTGTCGTTGAGCAGCAGCGTTTCGGCGTCGGGCGCTTGTTCGTAGACGGCGATGCCGATGTCGTTGAGCGTGGCGACCAGCGTGTCGATCGTTTCCGAATCGACCATGTCGTCCGGCAGGTGATCGTTGATTTCCGCGTACGTCAGGTAGCCGCGCGACTTGCCAAGCTTGATCAGCGCCTTGAGCTTCTGGCGGCGTACCTCCAGTTCTTCCTCGGTACCCTGCTGCGTCGAGGCGAACTCCTTGAGCAGAGCCTTTTCCTTGGCTTTGCGGTCGCGAGCCTTTTGCTTTTCGCTCTTGGGCGCGGCGGTCGGCGTTGCCGCCGCAGGGATCTCGTCTTCGTAAAGCTCTTCAGTCACGTCGTCTGGTGTGCTGTCGTCGTGCTGCGCTCCGGCCTTGGGCTTGCGGCCACGCTTCTTCGGCTCCGGCTTGACTGCCGGAGCGGCGGGACGCTCGGATGCAACGGGGGCGGAAGTTGTGGCATTCGGCGTGGCCTCGGGCTCGGCGGCGCCTGGCTTGGCGTCTCCGGTCTTGGCGCTGGTCGCTGCCGCTTTCTTGCTCTCGACTTCGGTATTCTGCTGTTTCGCCACGGTAATACTCTTGCCTTTCACAGGTACAGATGCGGCGTGCTTGCCGCTTGTATTGGCGCTATCGCCGCTCTCGTGTGCCGAAGTCGAGGGCTTCAGGTTTTCGGATGGGCGGATCCCGGTGGAAGTGGACGCTGCGGGCGCCTTGGCGCTCCGAGCTGTCTTAGCTGGCACAGGCTGGGCTGGCGCCTTGACTGACGCGGCTGTCTTCGCCGCCGCCGTTGTTTTCACGGACGCCTTGCCGCTCCCCGATTGGGGAGTTTTAGTGGAAACCTTTTCGGTTGCTTTGGCCTTTGCCATTGGCACGCTCACTTTCACCAGAAGGGGAGAGAAAGATCTCGCTATCCAAACCGGCTATTGTAGCACTAGCAATTAGCCGGCTTCCCAACAGGTGAGGTTTTCACCTGAAAAATCAAGGCTTAAGCGTAGCCAGGCCGCGCCAAACCTTCACTTATTTATCACCACCCACCTTGCCCGACCTACCGGACGGTCAACCCAATTCAGCCAAATTCAGCCCGATTMAACCTAACTGCCGCCGGCGATTGATCTCGCTGACCAGCCATCGCATGCGGCTCTTGCCTTCCTCATCCGCGGTGCCCATGATCACCGACTGCTGGAGCATGTCGAGCTCACGGCGCAATGGCCCCGCCAGCAGCTTGGCGATGGCGGTATCGAACTCCTGCTCGGCAGGTTCCTCATCGATCTCTTCGCGCAGTACCGCGGCGCGCACATTGGCGTAGACCTCGGCGTACGGCGACTGCGCGAGATGCTCGCTAAAGGCCGCGAAGTTCACCTCGCCCTGCAACTCGTCGCACGCGGACACCAGGTGCGCCAGCACTTCGGCGTCGGCCTGCTCGTCTTCCAGCAGCAGTGCCCGGCTATCGGCGTCGAGCCGGGTCGACAGCTGCGGGTAGCGCATCAGCAACTGCAGCACCCGCTGCTCCAGCCCGGTGGGGGCCTGGCGCTTGGTGCGCGGCCGCGGCTGGGCAAAGCGTCCGACCCGCGCCGGGTCGCTCGCCAGCCCGCAGACGGCTTCGATTTCGGCCGGCGTGGTGCCGGTGGCATCGGCAAGCTCGCGCACGATCTGCAACCGCAGGCCGCCTGCGGGCATGGACTGCAGCAGCGGCTTGGCCTCGTACTGGGCGCGGGCGCGCCCCTCGGCCTGGCGCAGCTCCTGCCCCTCCGACACCACCTGCAGCAGGAAGCGCGACAGCGGCATGGCGTCGCGCACCTGCGCGGCAAACGCGTCGGTGCCCTGCTCGCGCACATAGCTGTCCGGGTCGTGCTCGGCGGGCAGGAACAGGAAGCGGATGGTCTTGTTGTCCGCCACGTACGGCAGGCAAGCCTCCAGGGCCCGGCGCGCCGCGCGGCGCCCGGCGGCGTCACCGTCGAACGAGAACACCACGGCATCGGTCTGGCGCAACAGCTTTTGCAMATGCACCGCCGTGCAGGCCGTGCCCAGCGTGGCCACGGCGTTGGCAAAGCCCAGCTGAGCCAGGGCCACCACGTCCATATAGCCTTCGACCACCAAAACATAGCCGGTTTCCCGGATCGCATGGCGGGCCTCGAACAGGCCATATAGCTCGGTGCCTTTGCTGAACAGGGGCGTTTCCGGTGAATTCAGGTACTTGGGCTCGCCCTGCCCCATCACCCGCCCGCCAAAGCCGATCACCTGGCCCTTGGTGCTGCGGATGGGAAACATGATGCGGTCCCGGAAGCGGTCGTAGCGCCGCGGCTTGCCATCGGCGTCGCGCTTCTCGGCGCTTTCGATCATCAGGCCGGATTCCACCAGCGGCCCGGCGATCGCATCGTCGCGATAATTGCCGAACACCGACTCCAGCCCCTGCCAGTCGTCCGGAGCATAGCCCAGGCCAAACTGCGCCGCGATCTCGCCGGTCAGGCCACGGCTCTTGAGGTACTGGATGGCCTGCGGCGCGCTGCGCAATTGCTTGCGGTAGAACTCGGTCGCGCGGGTCATGGCATCGGACAGCGCCAGCGAGCGCGCCTGCACTTCGGCGCGCTGGGCCGGCGGCAGCCGGTCGCGCTCCTCGGGCACGGACAGGCCGACCGACTGCGCCAGCTCGCGCACGGCATCGGGGTAGGATTGCCCCGAGTATTCCATCAGGAAGCCGATGGCCGAGCCATGCGCTGCGCAACCAAAGCAGTGATAGAACTGCTTGGTCGGCGAGACCGTGAACGACGGCGACTTCTCGTTGTGAAAGGGGCAGAGCCCCATGAAGTTGGCGCCGCCCTTCTTCAACTGCACGTACTTGCCCACCACATCGACTATGTCGACACGGTTGAGCAGGTCCTGAATGAAGGATTGCGGAATCACCCGGCTTGTCGTCCTATGGCCGAACTGCCCGTGGAACCGGGCAGCGGCGATATCTGGTTCATGAAGTGCGTGACCGGCACGGCGCTTTCCGGCCTCTTAACACTACATTGTAGTGCAGACGCAACGGATTGCAGCCAGCGCCGGCGAGGGGTGGCGGACAAGAAGTGCCTTTAAATATACCCATCGGCCTTCAGCCGCCAGCTGCCAACTCGCGCCCTGACCCGCTCAACGCCCCGCCAGCGCGGCCTTGACCAGACCTGAGACGGCGGTCATGTCGGCACGGCCGGCCAGTTTGGCCTTGAGCACGGCCATGACCTTGCCCATGTCCTGCGGGCCGGCGGCGCCGGTTTCCGTGACCGCGGCCTGCACTTCGGTGGCCACCTCCGCATCCGACAGGGCCGCCGGCATGTAGACCTTGAGCACTTCGATTTCCGCGCTCTCCTTGTCGGCCAGGTCGGTGCGGCCGGCCTGGGTGAACTGGGAGATGGAGTCCTTGCGCTGCTTGATCAGCTTTTCGATCACGGCCTGCACGGCGGTGTCGTCGAGCTCGATGCGCTCGTCCACTTCCCGTTGCTTGATGGCGGCCAGCAGCAGGCGGATGGTGCCGAGGCGCTCGGTCTCGCGGGCACGCATGGCGGCCTTCATGTCTTCGGTTACACGGGCTTTGAGGGACATCGCATTATTCCAGGAAAGTGTGGGCGGGATGGTGCCGGCCAGGGGCAGCGCCGGCCGTCGGGCCGCCAATGCAAAAACCCGCCGGAGCCTTGCCCACAGCGGGTTTTGATGCGGAACGCGAAGGGTACGCTCAGTACATCTTCTTCGGCAGCATCAGGCTGCGGATGCGCTTGTAGTGGCGCTTCTCGGCGGCGGCCTTCTTGCGCTTGCGCTCAGCCGTCGGCTTTTCGTAAAACTCGCGAGCCCGCAATTCAGTCAGCAAGCCGTTTTTCTCGATGGTGCGCTTGAAACGACGCATGGCAACTTCAAACGGCTCGTTTTCTTTAAGGTGGATCGTGGTCATTTTGCTGAAATAAGTAGCAGCTGTTAGCGGTTTTACGAAAGCTACAAGTGTAGCACAACCGCTGTCAAGCCCGTATGGCGGTTTTTTTGCCGCTATGCTGCTTACGACGCTCCGGCCGTCCCCGCCACCATGGCCCTCGCGCTCTCCGCCACGGCCTGCCCGGCGGCGACACCGGATGCCCACGCCCATTGGAAGTTGTACCCGCCCAACCACCCGGTGACGTCGACCACCTCGCCGATGAAGTACAGGTTGGGCACGGTGCGCGCCATCATGGTCGCCGACGACAGCGCGCGCGTATCCACGCCGCCGAGGGTGACCTCGGCCTTGCGGTAGCCCTCGGTGCCTGCCGGCACCAGTTGCCAGCTGTTGAGCGCCGCGCCGAGCCGGCGCAGTGCCTTGTCCGGCATATCATGCAGCGGCTGCGCACCGTTYAGGCCCGCTGCCGCGCACCAGGCGTCGGCCAGACGGGCTGGCAGGCGCTCGGCGAGCAGGTTGGCCAGGTGCTTGCGGCTGCCACCCTTTTGCTCAAGCAGCCATTCACTGGCATCGTTGCCGTCGAACAGGTCAATGGTGATCGGCGTGCCAGGGCGCCAGAAGCTGGAAATCTGCAGCACGGCCGGGCCGGACAGGCCGCGATGGGTCCACAGCAAGTCCTCGCGAAAGGCGCCGGCCGTCTTGCCGTTACCCGTTGCAATATCCACCTCCATCGACACGCCGGCCAACGGCACGAACGGCGCCCAGCCCTGCCCGTCGAACGTCAGCGGCACCAGCGCCGGGCGCGTCTCGACAACGCCCAGCCCAAACTGGCGGGCAATGCGGTAGCCGATGTCGGTGGCGCCAATCTTCGGGATGGACAGGCCGCCCGTGGCCACCACCAGCGCGCCGGCACGCACCGGCCCGCTGGCCGTCATCAGCAGGAAATCGTCGCCCTCGCGCCTGACCTCGTCCACGCCGCAGCCGGTGCGCCAGTGCACGTTGCCCGCGCCGCATTCGGCACGCAGCATCTCGATCACCTGCTCGGCGCTGTCGTTGCAGAAGAGCTGGCCGCGGTGCTTCTCATGCCAGTCGATCTCATGCTTGCGCATCAGCGCGAGGAAATCCTGCGGCGTGTAGCGGGCGAGCGCGGAACGACAGAAGTGCGGATTAGCCGACAGGAAATTGGCCGGGCCCGCCTGCAGGTTGGTGAAATTGCAGCGCCCGCCACCGGAGATGCGGATTTTCTCCGCCACCTTGGTGGCGTGGTCGATCAGCACCACGCTGGCGCCACCCTGCCCCGCCACGGCGGCGCACATCATGCCGGCGGCCCCGGCGCCAAGCACCGCCACGTCGAAGCGCCCTGCGCGCGCACCGGCCCGGCCGGTCTCTGCGGTCTGCTTGCTGCCCATGTCTGTCTTGCCCAATGAATGCCTGATTAGTGCCTGCGGAAGAAGCGGCGATTGTAGCGAAAAGCATGGCCAGCGCCGCTGTGCTACCCTGCTGGCCTCATGCCAGGCTGCCGGCCCGATGGTCGTCAGCCCGCTTCAACCCTTTGATTTGYCGGCCTCGCTTGATGCCGGCCTTGCCTGCCCCATGCTTGTCCTCGGCATCGAATCCTCCTGCGACGAAACCGGCCTCGCGCTCTACGACACGCAAGCCGGCCTGCTCGCCCACGCCCTGCATTCGCAGATCGCCATGCACCGCGACTACGGCGGCGTCGTGCCTGAGCTCGCCTCGCGCGACCATATCCGCCGCGTGCTGCCGCTGTTGCAGCAGGTGCTCGACGAAGCCGGCCGCACTCGCGCCGACATCAATGCGATTGCCTTCACCCAAGGCCCCGGACTGGCCGGCGCGTTGCTGGTGGGTGCGTCGGTGGCCAACGCCCTGGGCTTCGCACTGAACGTGCCGATGCTGGGCGTGCACCATCTCGAAGGCCACCTGCTGTCGCCGCTGCTGACCCCCGATCCGCCGCCTTTCCCGTTCGTTGCCTTGCTGGTTTCGGGCGGGCACACGCAGCTGATGGAAGTGCGCGGCATCGGCGATTACACCTTGCTGGGCGAGACCCTGGACGATGCCGCCGGCGAAGCGTTCGACAAGACCGCCAAGCTGCTCGGCCTGAGCTACCCGGGCGGCCCCGAAGTCTCGCGGCTGGCCGAGTTCGGCGTGCCTGGCACGTACGCCCTGCCGCGTCCGATGCTGCATTCTGGCACCCTCGATTTCTCCTTCGCCGGCCTGAAAACCGCCGTGCTCACGCAAACCCGCAAGCTGGGCAATGTGTGCGAGCAGGACCGGGCCAACCTGGCGCGCTCCTTTGTCGATGCCATCGTCGACGTGCTGGCCGCCAAGTCGATGGCCGCGCTCAAGCAGACCGGGCACCGGCGCCTGGTGGTGGCTGGCGGCGTGGGCGCCAACCGGCAGCTGCGCGAGCGGCTGAACCAGCTTGGCGCGCAGAAGAAGATCGAGGTCTACTATCCGGACCTGGCCTTCTGCACGGACAACGGCGCCATGATCGCCTTCGCCGGCGCCATGCGGCTGCAAGCCGCGCCGGAGCTGGCCACGCGCGACTACGGCTACGGCGTGACGCCGCGCTGGGAGCTGTCGGATATCCGGCTGCCGGAGCGCCCCGMCGCCTGAAGCGAACGCCTCGATGCAGTAAAAAAGCCACCTCACGGTGTAATGCCGTTCAGTTAAGAGCTGAACGGCATTTTTGTATGTAGCGTCAGAGGAAGTTGTAAACGCTGCGCCGAAGTGTTAACTTTCGGGTGCGATGCTTTCCAGTCACCTGACCTTCCTGCTCGAAGCGCAACAGCCGGCCGACTTGAG
>NZ_JBFTSF010000074.1:0-24673 GCF_056399905.1 Cupriavidus sp. 01L46 | reverse complement strand
GCTAGCGCGCGGACAATCAGCCGCGTTGGGATCGTGGCGCCATGCGGGGAATTTTCAGTACGAAGAAGCACCATGTCCTGAAACGTGAAGAAAAGCTTCCGGCGTGGCCCGCGTGTGGGCGTGATGATCACCCTCGGTGACCAGCCTAGTGGCCATCGAGCGCGGGATGCCCAGCATCGTCCCGGTGTCGTTCAGGCGTACGTTGGCATTGGCCCGTCACTTCTTCGCCGATGAACTCGCTTGGCGTGAGTTGGCGCCGGCGCGGTCGCCACTGTGGCACGCTTCCCAGTCTTCTTGCTCTTGCCCTCCGCTGCAGCTGCTGAGGTCGCTGCCTTCGTTCCACCCTGTTTGCGCTGGGCCATGCTTGCGCGCAGGGCTTCAGATGGACGCCGGACCGAATTTCATTCAGCGTTCCAGAATCCGCACAACTGTGGACTTTCGGTCTCCGGGGAGCGCTTACTGCCACAAGGCCTGGCGCGGTGCGTTTCGAGTTGGCGGGCGCGTTGCCCCTTGACGACCCATTTAGTGATGGTTGAGCACCACGCGTGATCCGCACAGGACGCTCATTCGGCAAATACCAGGTCCTATGGGTTCCTCTTTTATGCTTCCGCTCGAAGGGAGACGCCTGATCGCCATCGCCCTGCTGCTTTGCGTGACCTGGCCGCGGGTTAGCGCGGGTGCCCTCGCATGGCCTCCGTCCGAGGGCATTGGCCGGGCCTCTGGCTGCAAGACCTTGGTTGATATCGCTCGTGACAGCTTGCTGTCGGACCTTGATGCAGGGTGCCCACCCGCCTACCTATTCCGCTGCGAGGGGAAAAATCGCGGCGTGAAATCGATCATCGACTACATTGATGCTCAACGCCAGCAGGGCGGCGACGAATGTGATATCGCCCTCGAAGTACTCGATCGGATACGCGCCTTGCCACCGCAGCATTAGCAGCTGAGGTCGGCCGAACTGGCGGGAACCCCGGACTAACTCCGATTTGGGGACCATTGGCAACTGGTGCATGGCATAGGATGCCGGCCGGCTGGATCCGCAATCCTCAGGCGCCGCGTTTGGGCCGCGTTTCCTGACCTGTCTCGTGGGGCGAGCGCGGCATGGCTTCGAACTGGTGTACGGGCATGGAAGCTGGCGGCGGCTAGTTCCGCGTGACTATCCGGATCGGCCCCTGCCGGGCCAACACGTCAACCACCACACGCTCGCCAGAGCGGCGCACCGCCACGTCGGCGCTGCCGCCACCGACGGCCAGGTTGCGGAATACCACTTCGTCAAGGAAGGGCGGCAGCGATGGATCCTCGAAGGTGATCGCCGGCTCGCGCGTGTCGAAGTTCAGCCCCAGGCAGGCCTGCAATAGCAGCAACGGAGCGGCGGCCGCCCAGGCCTGCGGCGAGCAGGCCACCGGATAGAACGTCGGCCCCTGGCTGCGCTGGCGCGGGAAGCCGCAGAACAGCTCCGGCAGGCGTCGCAGGTCGATATAGTTGGAGGCTGCGAACAGCCCCTCGAAGATGCGGCTGGTTTCCGGATGGAAGCCGTAGCGCGCCATGCCAGCGGCGATCAGTGCGTTGTCATGCGGCCATACCGAGCCGTTGTGGTAGCTCATGGGGTTAAAGCGTGCCGCATCGGCGGACACGGTGCGGATGCCCCAGCCGCAGAATGAGGTGCTGTCCATCAGCGTTGCCACCACCGAGGGCGCTCGCTCGGGGAGCGCGATTCCGGTAAACAGCGTATGGCCCGCATTGGAAGCACGTATGCGACAGGGGCGCTTGTCGCCGTCCAGCGCCAGCACGTAGGTGCCCAGCGCCGAGTCATAGAAGCGTTCGTCGAACGCCTCGCGCAGCAATTCAGCCTTGGCTGCGTAGGCCGCTGCGCCCTCGTTGTCGTTCAGCGCCGCGCGGATCGCCGCAGCGGCCTGCCAGGCGCCATAGGTGTAGGCCTGCACCTCGGCCAGCGCAATCGGGCCGGGGGCGAGCCGCCCGTCCTCATGGAAGACCGAATCGCGGCTGTCTTTCCAGCCCTGGTTGATGAGGCCTTCCGGTGACTGCCTGCCATATTCGACAAACAGGTCGCCATCGCGGTCGCCATAGTCGGTAATCCAGCCCAGCGCGGCCTGTATGTTTGGCCACAGCGTGCGGATGGTCTCGACATCGCCGGTGCGCCGCAGGTAGGCGCCAGCCAGCAGCACGAACAGCGGCGTGGCATCCACGCTGCCGTAATAGAGCCCGAACGGCACTTCCCCAAGTCGTGCCATCTCACCATGGCGCATTTCGTGCAGGATCTTGCCCGGCTCGGCATCGGCCTCGGGATCGACCGTTTTCGCCTGCATCGCGGCAAGGTATTGCAGCACGCCGCGGGCAATCTCTGGGTCCAGCCAAAGCGTTTGCAACGCCGTGATCAGCGCATCGCGCCCGAACACGGTGCTGAACCACGGAATGCCGGCATACGGGTAAGGCCCGTGCACGGTGTTGGTCAGCAACATGTAGAGATCAGATACGCTGCGCCGCACCACCTCGTTGAAGAGTTCGTTAGAGGTGGTGATGGATGCCGCGCGGCGTGTCGCGTGTCGCAACTCTCGCCGCGAATGGAGCAGGGCGCTAAGGAAGGATTGCGTCTCCTCGGCCTTGCGCTGCACCGACTTRCAGCGGATTTCCATGCGAAGCACCTGGGAGCACGACGGCTCGAGCGTCAGGGTGAAACTCGCGCCGTATCCACCTAGCTCGGCCGGCGCCGGGTCGAAGGCGAGCCGGGTTTCGCGCAGCCCCTGGTCCAGGCCGGTATAGCTCAGCGTGACCGCGGCGCCCGTGACAACCGGCGCATGCACCGTGCCACGCCGCAGCCGCTGAGTGCCGCGCACTTCGAACAGGTCGGCGAAGTCGGCATCGAAGGCAATATCCACGCGTACACGCCGTGACACCTCGTCATAGTTGCGCACGCTCAGCCGCTCGTAGCAGGCGCCATTCCACAGGAAGCGCGACCTGCGCAGGTGGATCAGGTCGTGCTCGAGCCTCACCTTGCCATCCTCATCAAACAGGTCTGGGTTGGTCAGGTCGCAGGTCAGCGCGGCGTTGTCGTCGCGCAGTGTCGAAGATAGCAGCATCGGCCGCTCGCCGTCGATGGTTAGCCGCAGATAGGACAGGTGCCGGGTATCGAACTGAAACAGTCCCTCGGGGCTTCCAGGCGCCCCGATCGCATCGCCGTTGTGGTCGAACAGCGCGAAGGTGTCGCCGTGCTTTAGCGTGCGCGGGCGCCGTTCCTGCAGCGACGCCGCCGCTGGGATGTAGAACTGAGCGACATGGTTGGCACCGGCGACTAGCCCCGGGCTCGCGGGTAGTTCATTGGGGTCCGTAAGCATGGTGAGATTCCTCCGTTCACGCGAGCGCCGGTTCGCCGGACCCGCCTTCCGACGCGTCTTCGCCGGGTTCCGCCAGGCTCTGGTAGATGCGCACATACTCGMGCGCCATCCGCTCAACGGTGAAGCGCGCTTCGAAGGCTGCCCGCACGGCGGCGCGCGGCAGTGTGGCCGCGCGATGCACCGCCGCCACCGCTTCATCAATACTGCGCACGATAAAGCCGCTAACGCCAGCCTCAATCACTTCCGGCACCGAGCCGCACGCAAACGCGACTACTGGTGTGCCGCACGCCATCGCCTCGATCATCACCAGCCCGAACGGTTCCGGCCAGTCGAYGGGAAACAGCAGCGCGCGCGCATTGCCAAGGAAGGCGGCTTTGTGATGTTCGTCGATCTCGCCGATGTAGTCGACTTCCGGGTGCCCCGCCACCAGGGGGCGGATGGTGCTCTCCCAGTAGTCGCGGTCAACCTTGTCGATCTTGGCGGCGATCTTCAGCGGCATTCCGGCGCGTGCCGCGATCTCGATGGCATGGTCGGGACGTTTTTCCGGCGAGATCCKACCGAGGAATGCCAGGTAGTCGCCGCGTGGATTGGTGCAGCAGGCCAGCAGGTTCGCCGGCAGCCCGTGGTGTACGGTGCCGGCCCAGATCACCGGCGGCATCGGCGCGCGCTGCGCGGTGGAGACCGATACCAGCGGGAAATGCGGGAAGTGCGCGTAGAACGGCTGCAGGTCGGGCAGGTCCAGACGGCCATGTAAGGTCGTCACGGCCCGCACGGGCATGCGCTGCAGCAACGGGAAATGCAGCATGTCGATATGGAAATGCAGCACGTCAAAGCTGCTGGCACTCGCCATGACGCGGTCCAGCATCATTACATAATATGGCAACGGATCGCGCACGCGCGTATCCAGGCGCAGCGCCATGTCGCAGCACGGTACCAGCTCGGCTTGCGTGGTCGAGTCCCCGCTTGCGAACAGCGTGACTTCGTGGCCCTGCCGCACCAGTTCTTCGGCCAGATAGGAAACGATGCGCTCCGTGCCGCCATACAGGCTGGGCGGGCAGGGCTCCGCTAGTGGTGCAATTTGCGCAATCCTCACATTGGCATCCCGGGTCGTTTAGGACTACGCGGCTTGTCCGCGACAGGGCCTGGACTGATGAGCGCAAACTGCCTCCTACGTGCAGGTGCGCGTCAAGGCGCTGCTCGGGCCGCGAGCGGAAATCCTGTTCCCACATTAGTTCAAGGCGATAGGAAGTTCGCCTTCATTAAACAAGATCCGCGACTGGGTGACCCGCCAGCTGCATGGGCCAACCGCAAAGATGTCTTGACCCGCCTGCCTACGCACTTTAGTGATCTCGGGACACCCGCCGTTGACGTTCAGCTCGCCCTCCAGTTGCTGGTGCTACGCCGCATCTACGTAGGGCCTGAGGCAGCGGGCTCCTCAATCTCGACGGTTTTAGTGGTAAACGACAATGAGAACGCCGCGCCTGCTCGCCTGATGGACCCCCTTCCCGCGCCGCGCGCGCAGGCCGCCGTGGAGGTGTCAGACGGTGCTCGAAGGAGGAAGGACTCCATGTCAAGCAGGTTATCCAGCCGGCCCGTCGGGGCGGCGGATGCGGCCCCCGATCAAGGCCAAGCGCGATGGCCAGAACAAGTAGGGATCGCCTAGTCGCTTCGCATAGCGAAGGTCCCGCGCTCGCCGTGCGCTGTGCGCCAGAAAGCCCGCAAGCTTCTCACGCCTGACTTCTGTCGGAATCGTCCGACATTGAATTCGGAGCGGGGCACCTGCCTGCGCCTGTGGTTAATACCTATCGTTGCTTCATTGGTGATACGCAATTGCAGGACTTGCAAGCATGCGCCGCCACATTTGCACTTTGGCCCCGTAGCATGCCGCTGCCGAGCACGCCAGCGCTCCAAAGTTCCAACGCATAGAGGTGACACATGTTCCGATCCCAGACCCGTCTCGTCCTTGGCCTAGCGCTAGCCGTAACTGCAGTCCTCTCGGGATGCGGCGGCGGGGATGACAGCATCGGTGCCCGCATCGGCGTCAGTGAGCCGACCGTGCGTGTGATCCATGCTATTACCGGCGGCCCTAACGTGGATGTGCTGCAGAACGGCACCAAGACAAATCTGCTGAACGAGCCCTACAAGTTTGTTTCAAAGTACTTCAACGTGGACGAGGGCAACCAGACGTTCTCGTTCAATGTTGCCAGCACGGGAACYGAACTCGGGAGGACCACGGTGAACACGCACACAGGCCATAAATACACGGTAGTGGCCCTGCCCGGTGCTACCGCGGCGGATGTACTGCAGATCGACGACCCGTTTGAGAAGGGCCTGTTCTCCGACAAGGCTCGCGTTCGCAGCCTGAACGCATCGTTCAATGCACAGAATGTCGATATTTACCTGACCGTCCCGGCAGCTGACCTGGCAGCGGCAACGCCTACGTTTGCAGCAGTCGCCTACAAGTCAGCGGTACCTGCATCGGGCAGCGATTCGATCGACCTGAATGGCGGCACCTATCGCCTGCGCATCACCACGGCCGGCACCAAGACCGTGATCTTTGACTCGGGTGCGCTGACGCTGGCCGACAACGCAGACTGGCTCATCACCACGATCCCAGTCGACGGCATCGGTGCAACAGTACCGAACAAGATCAAGGTGCTGGTCGCCCGCGGCGATGACGAGTCGCAAGCTGGACTTGAGTTGGTGACCCAGTAAGCGGCTTCATTCCCGGCGAAAGGCTGGTCCTGCGGGCCGGCCTTTTTTTGTGCGCCCGGCAAGGCGCACTGACTGAGAGTGGAAGTCCCTTACACACAGCCTGGCGCAGATGGAATCGTGTCGACGAACGCGTCGAAGACGTCGAGTCATGACGATTGGCGCCGGTCACAGTCAGCGCTATCGGTGCACCGCGCCGGTCTACGGCGAGGCGACGCTTGCTGCCGAGTTTTCCACGGTCGGTTTGATTCCTCCCTGTCTGTTGGCGCAGACCTCTCGGTCAACGCCCGCCAAAATCGCGTGGTGAAGCGCCTGGATTTGGACCATGCGAGCGGCTCGACTTCGAATTGGAGATTGGATTCTACGTTGGGACCGGAAATCCTCAAGGCACCTCCGTGCCAATTGGCTCTGCCAGCAAACAGATTGCTGGCTTCTCACTCCTCAATGATTGGTCGGCGCGCGATATTCAGCGATGGGAGATGTTTCCATTGGGACCCTTCTTGAGCAAAAGTTTCGCGACGACCGTGTCACCGTGGATTGTAACCGCCGAGGCACTACTACCGTTTCGGGTACCCGTGCTGGCGCGTAGAGCCGACGAGCCCAATCCGCTCCCGTATTTATTTGATTCTGAAGATCAGGAATCCGGCGCTTATGACATCGGACTTCGCGTTCTTCTGTCCACGGAAAAGATGCGTGAGCGTGGGGATCTAGCCGTGGAAATTCTTAACTCAAACTCCCGGCATCTCTACTGGACACCCGCACAGATGGTTGCGCACCATACAGTCAATGGCTGTAATCTGTTGCCTGGAGACTTGATTGGTACAGGTACGATCTCCGGCCCGACGAACGCCGAACTGGGCAGCATGCTGGAACTGACGGTCGGGGGGCAGCAGCCAATCAACCTTCCAAATGGTGAGCGTCGAGCGTTCTTGCTTGAAGGGGACGAAGTGACTCTGCAAGGGCGATGCGAGAGGACGGGCTTTGCCTCCATTGGATTCGGATCATGTGCCGCGACAATTGTTGCGAGTCCGTGACTAGCGCGCGTCCACACTGAGCCCACTCATGCAAAAGCAGAGACGCCCAGCAGGCGAGCGAGCAGAGCGCGTCTCCGGAACAGGAGCCACGCAAACCACTCCCGGAGGCCGGCTGGCACTGGCACATATTCCACGGCAGTCACGAAACTGCATGCCGACGATGCGCCAGTGCCGGTGCTTGCGCCGGGCAATGGCAAGAGGACGACCGGGCGGCTGTGGGTCTACGTGCGCGACGACCGGGACTCAGGCGACATGACGCCGCCGGCGGTCTGGTTCGCCTATACACCGGATTGCAAGGGCATCCACCCGCAGCAGTACCTCGAATCGTTCAGCGGCACGCCGCAAGCCAATGCCTACGCTGGGGAAATCCGCACGCTGCGTTCTGTGGGAACCGGAGGCGGGTGACTGCTTCCGGTGACCCTGTGCTGGGGGTGAAACTCCCCCGGCCTACTGTGTGTCCAGCGCAGGCTGGCGTGTTCAGCATGGGTTAGTCCTGCCGGGGTAAGAGTCAGGCGCCCCGTAGCTTGGATAGCAGGGTGACGGGAAACCAAAACTCTGAAGCCTAGCGACAAGCGCCTCCTTGGGAGGCGTGCGAGTCATCGGGCCGTAACAACAGTGAACGTGATGTGGCCTTGAAAAGGGGAAGATCCGAGGGCCGAGCCTCCAGTAGACGGGCGGGCGAAGGAGGACGTAACACGCCGGGAAGCCGCCGAGATCGGATTGGCACATCAAGCGTCGCTTTCCGGCAGTGCAAGCTGAGCGAGCGCAATCATGACGAGCGACGAGTTAAACCGTCGGTTGGGTCATAAGCTCCGTCAGTTCGGACTGTCGCCGCTCTGCTGACGCTTTTACGGCTCTCCCCCGCGCGATGGCGGCACTCACGCGAACGAACGCCATCGCGACCGTGCGCTGCCGCGCGGCATTGCGCGGGCGTGTTCTACTCGTTATTAGCAGCTAAGCAAACGCAGTTCAGTTTCTAGCCAGCTCAAAGGCGCGGATTTGAGTTGATCGACGCCTCGGACGGTGGTTGCGAGACGTTCTTGTCCTCCGGATGTCTCACGTCACTCGGCGTCCGGCCTGTCCACCTTTTGAAAGCCTTACGGAAGTTGGACGCGTCTGAGAATCCTGTCTGCTCCGCTATCTGCTCGATCGTCATCGTGGTTTGCTTAAGGAGCCGGAAGGCCAGTCTTTGGCGCACCTCATCAACAATTGACGTATATGTGACGCCTCCGGCCGCGAGGCGGCGATGCAGCGTCCGCAGGGATAGTCCTAGTCTTTCGGCTACAGAATCGATATTTCCAAAGTCACCCTTTTGATTCATAAGCATGGCGGTAATGGTAGATACCAGGTCAAGGCCTTTGGTTTCGTCTATTAGTGGCGGATCCCACGAGAAAGACTGAAGGATGCTCGTGGTCATCGGATTCGCGTTCGGCAGCACCAGATCACGCGCTAGCGCGTCGTAGTGCCATTCGTTGACCCCCGCGTCGAATTCGATGGGGCAGCCGAACAGCGTCTCGTACTCGCGCCAATACGAGGGGGCGGGATATGAGACGAGCACCCGAATCGAGGGAAATGGCGCCTCCAAAATATTGCAAAACAAACCATTCATCGAGCTGCACCAAAACTCGCTAACGAACGGCAATGCGTCTCCTAAAAAAGTGGCATTGGGCGCGAACAAAATGCCGAGGTCGCCTTCGATGCGAGAACCTAGTGGAACGGTATGCGTGGCGCGCGGAAACTGCTTTAGGCCCAGATCGAGTGCGTCGCCCAGCGTGCGGCAGCTTGCCATTGCGTATCCGAAGACGCAAAAATCGCTCATGCGTTGTCTTTTACCAGCGCAGATTCCTAGATCCGGCCGACCGGATAGACGATGCGCATTGTCATAGACTACTAGCCGTTGTCGACGCGAGACCAGGGATCGGGGGTCACTTAGCTGGTTAGTCGTTATCCCAGAGCCCGCCAGCAACTGGTCGGCCGGCACACCTTGGTCTGCGAGTTCTGCAAATAATGCGCGTAACCCAAACACCCTCTGCGTTGGAGCATCCAGCGCCAAATTTCGCAGGTAGTCGGGAGAGGTCGGCGGCGGGTCATCCGATGATATGTTAAGCACAAGGTTTCTCCGAAGAAAGGTCCGGGCTCGCTGATTTCACAAGACAGTGTTCGATGCTATCGGTTACAGCTACGTCCCGTTGATGTAGCCTCGTTGTCGCCGCCGTTGCACCGATCCAATATCGCGCCGCCAGTGTCGGAAATTTGACACCAAATGACCTCTACGTTGGCACCGTCGAACCTCGCTGGGTCTCATAGCGCCACGTATCATCCGCTCATAAGGTAACGGTTTCCTATCAGGGATAGCCCCTAAGAGATCGACAACCATAGACCTGTCTTTCACCCGTCTGTAACGCGATAGCCACAAATTTACTGGTTGAATGAGCTTGAGAAGACGATTTCGCCTAATTGATCGGTCAACCGCTATTCGCAGGCGTGAGTGCGTCGTTAATGGCGAGCACGCGTCAATCGTTACCCAAAGACGAGCAGGTAGGTGAGGGTTAAAAGTTAGTCGCGGCAGGTAGCGACGGGTTCCTTGCTAGAAGCAAGGTAGTTGTTAATACGTTGGTCGACATGGACTGGAGAGAGACTATGCCATTGTGGAAGATTTATCACCCGGCCGGGGCATACGCTGCCGAGGACAAGAAGGCTATGTCCAAGGTAATTACCGAGGCGTACGCGCAGATACCGATTCCGCGGTTTTATGTTGTCGTAATCTTCGAGGAGCTAAAAGAAGGTTCGTGCTTCGTTGGCGGAGAACCACGCAACAACTTTGTTCGGTTCAAGATCGACCAGATTGCAAGGACGATCCCAAGCCCGATTGGGCGGGAGTTTTGGATGAGGACGATCGACGAACTCGTTGCGCCCTGGGTGCGAGATCGAGGCTTCGACCGCGAGTTCTCGATTGCCGAACTGCCTGTTGACCTGTGGACGGTTCAGGGCGAAATTCCTCCTCCCTTTGAATCTGTAGCCGAGAAGCGCTGGATCGAGGAAAACAAGGCCGGTCCGTTTACTWTCGCGGAGAAGATCCCCGCGAACATGAAGTCTCTTGGGACAGGGCCGGGAATGACCGGAGCCTAGCGGATTGATAAGCGCCCAGCGACTGGGTGCTTCCCAATTGCCTGAATCAGGCTTTGGCGCATCGTGTGAAAAGTAATGCGACTAGCCATTTTCAAGGTTAGTCCTGCATACAACACCTGCGCGCAAAAGTGACAAGTGAGGTGAAGTCCGCCGAGGCATGTCTTGGCTCATTTTCGAACTGCTACGGGCCGGAGACAGGTCACATACCTGCCGCCCCGGACCGCCGTTCTAATCACCGGCGACAACACGTCCCGCGCATATCAAGTTTGTGTTTCTCCGAGGAGACGCTCCATGAGCGCAGAAAAACGCAAGGTCATCATTACCTGCGCCGTAACCGGCTCTATACATACACCGACGATGTCGGAGTACTTGCCGATTACTCCCGAACAGATCGCAGTACAGTCTATTGAAGCGTTCGAAGCCGGCGCCGCTATTCTTCACTTGCACGCTCGCAATCCGGTAGATGGACGCCCTTCGCCCGCCCCGGAGTTGTTTGAACAGTTTGTCCCTCGAATCGCCGCCGAGACCGACGCCATCATCAACATCACAACGGGAGGAGGCTCCTCCATGACGCTGGAAGAACGACTCGCATATCCGCGAATTGCTAGGCCAGAGATGTGTTCTCTTAACATGGGTTCCATGAATTTTTCGATTCATCCGATCGCAAACAAGATCAGACAATGGAAATACGACTGGGAAGGCCCAGCGGTCCAAGCGACCGAAGACGCGATTTTCAAGAACACGTTCAAGGACATAAAAAACATCGTCACGGAACTGAGCGAGCACGGCACTCGCTTTGAGCTCGAGTGTTACGACGTCGGCCATCTCTACAACCTTGCGCACTTTGTCGATGAAGGGTTGATTAAGCCGCCTTTTTTCATCCAGTCCATTTACGGAATTTTGGGCGGTCTCGGCCCAGATCCTGAAAATGTCACAATGATGCGCACTGTCGCGGATCGCCTTTTCGGTCGGGAATCGTATGAGTTCTCTGTGCTTGGTGCGGGCCGCCATCAGATGACACTGCTTACCGCTGGGGCAATCATGGGTGGCAACGTCCGGGTCGGCTTGGAAGATAGCATTTTCATTGAAAAGGGCAAGATGGCTCGGTCGAACGCAGAACAAGTCAAAAAGATTCGTCGGATCTTAGAAGAGCTTTCCTTCGACATTGCTACACCAGCAGAGGCTCGTGAAATCCTCCGGCTGAAAGGCCGAGAGCACGTCGGGTTCTAACTGACCTTGACGATTCTCGCTCTCCCGAGGCGATGCTGGGCGAACCGGATGAGCGGACGTACGCAAGCGCCTTCGCGCCGTCTGCGGGTAGCTGCATTGGCACCAACTCACCCCATTTTTGGCATTCCTCAACCTTGTGACGCCCGGATCACGGTCACAGAATCACTACGCCGGCTTATGGATGCGGCGCGGCGCAAAGCGTGCCGTCGTCCCGCATTGGAAGGTGCGGGCGCTTCGCGTCATCCTTCGGACTGTTCTAAGGCGGCTTAACGAGCGCGGGGAGATGGCCGTTATAGTCCGACAGTAATCGGTCTACCCACGGTGTAGAAAAAACCAAACAAATAGCTAGGAGGCACGTGCTGTGAGACAAGATGTTAGCTTTAACGCAGAGGGCGTGACGTTGCGGGGATGGCTTTACAAACCAGACAGCGGGACGTCGGCATGCGCCGCCGTCGTGATGGCACACGGCTATTCAGCGGTGAAAGAAATGTATCTCGATAGCTATGCCGACGCTTTCTGCGATTCCGGTTTTGCCGTCCTGGTTTTCGACAATCGAAATTTCGGAGCTAGCGACGGTACTCCTCGATACGAAATTGACCCAATACAACAGGTCCGGGACTATCGGAATGCCATTACTTTTATATGCAGTTTGGATGGCATTGATAAGAATCGGATTGGCGTATGGGGATCTAGTTACAGCGGTGGTCACGTCTTGATGCTCGGCGCGATCGATAGGCGAGTCAAATGCGTCGTGTCACAAGTTCCCTTTGTGTCGGGGAAGCAGCTCATTGATCGAGCTGTCCGGCCTGACCATCTTCCTGCGCTGCGGGCCACGCTCGACGAAGACCGAATGCGCCGTTTCTCTGGCGAGATTCCCGCGATGATTCCGGCGGTAAGCGAAGATCCGGCCTTACCAAGCGCGATGCCTCAATCGGACGCGTGGGAATGGTTCTCTGTAACCGCGCAGTCTCGCGCACCGGCATGGAAAAACGAGGTGACCCTTCGGTCAATCGAAATGTTGATGGAGTATGAACCGGGCTGTTACGTGTCTGCCATTTCTCCGACTCCACTCCTCATGGTTGTAGCGGCTGCCGATCACGTGAACCCCGGAGACTTGCAGCTAGGCGCATTCAATCGGGCACTCGAGCCCAAGAAGCTTGTTGTAATTCCAGGTGGTCATTTCGATGGATATGCGGGGCCCAGTTTCGATGTCAGTAGTCGTGCGGCAGTGAGCTGGTTCAAGCAGCATCTCTCGCCAACTGTATCGTGATGTCCGCGACTGGCGATCAAGGCTGGGGGCACGGCGATAAATCAATGGAGACAACGATGGGCAAAGTTTCATTTGAAATAAATAATCAAATTGCTGTCGTCAAATTTTGCAATCCGAACAAAGGATTCATGGACTTTGACATGCTCGCCCAGCTTAATGGGGTTATGGACACGCTAGAGGCCGACCCCAACGTGCGTGCAATTATCTTCACCGGCGGACAACCGGAAGAGTTCGTTCGGCATGTGTCCGTTGAGGATTTGCTTGCATTTGGCCAAATGGTCCGCACTGGCCGGGAAGCTGGCCTGCCGGACCCGTTGGGTGCGCGCAGCCCGCTGCGGGCTGGTTGGGAAAAGATTGAACATTCGCAAAAGCCCACGATTGCCGCTATTAACGGCTACTGCATGGGTGGCGGACTCGAAATTGCGCTTTGTTGCGACATTCGGATCGCCGGACCCGGTACATACACAATAGGACAACCGGAGATCCAGATTGGCCTTATAACGGGCGCCGGCGCTTCAGTGAGGCTCGCTCGAGCAGTGGGTGCTGGGAAAGCTCTCGAATGGGTGTTACGTGGCCGCCTTTTTTATCCCGAAGAAGCTGCGAAAGAAGGTCTGGTTCACCACTATGTGACTGAAGACGTGGTAACGGCAGCGCTGCAGATAGCGAACGAGTTTCTCGACAAGCCCGCCGCAGCGCTCTCATTCTACAAACAGCTTGTACGTTCGAGCGAGGATCAACCTCTGTCGGAGAGTCTAGACCGTGAAGCTGCTGGCTTCATACACATGATGTCCTACGACAAACAGGCGATACGAATGATGAAGGACTATGTTGCAGGAGGCCACAAGCTCAAGAAGGTCTAGCGGCCAATATGAATGCGTCGGCCCCAAACAACCGCGTTTGATGTCGGGCCGTTGCATTGGGCAAGGGTCACTAAGTGAACAACTGATAATCGCCTGAAGCGGTCCGGTGAGTTGGTTGGAAGCCGTCTCAAGCGCCCCCGTCACGACGCCCTGTGCAAAGGCCAAAAAGATGGCACTTGCGATCCAACCGCTGGATGGGACGATCTGGAAGAAACTCAATGATCGTCGACTCATTATTGGACAACAATCTGCCTTGTAGTGCCGACGTATTCATAAGCTATGCCAAGGATGTGCTGACGGTTTGGAAGCCAAAATCGTTGCGCACGATTGGCCCCTGATTGGCTCGATCCGGATCCCGTGGCAGGAATTMGAATTACGGAGTTCAGGAACAGGTGAGCCAAACGACAATGCTATGTCAGGGTTGAGGCAGTCAAAGATGAAATGGCGGTCGCTTTGTATTTCTTCCGTCATGAAAACGGCCCGTGGCGCGTTTTTCCACCGGCTCCCGAGCGTCCCGCAATGCGCCTGATATGAACTGCGAGAAGGGTCTCAATCAAGAGAGCGAGAGGGAAGCGACTGGACTATGCCTACGAATTGTGGCGCTAGATTGGGTGTGAACGATTAGCTGATCGGTAGGCCGATTTTTACTGAAAGCACATACCGCGTGGCGCAACGAAGCTGTGGCGTCGGAAAAATATGTGAAGGATCGATAAAAATATTGGAGACGGCTTTGAAGCATTTAAAAATAGTGACTACGCTCTGCATGGTGGCCGCCACTCTTCATCCATGTTGTGTTCGTGCGCAAAGTGCAGGAAGCTTTGTAACTACGTTTGGTGCATCATGGCTCGATTTTCCGAACTCAAGATCGCAACCGATTGTCAGCTCTTCGGTATTTGGGACTTTTACGTCGCCGGGAACAAATACTGTAGTTCATAATGCGGTTATGCCTTCGATGCTTCTTACCTATTTCATAACAGATCATCTGGCAGTGGAAGGAGCCGTAGCTGTGCCGCCAAAGCTGGAAGTTGGTGCCCAGGGAAATGTGGCGGCTTTCGGAGTCGGAGGACCTGTTTTACCGCTTGGTGAAATTAAACCACTCTTCACCGTGCGGGCGTGGGCGCCCATAGTTGTCGCGAAGTACTACTTTGGAGGGGCGGAGAACAAGATAAGGCCTTTCCTGGGAGTCGGCGTTAACTATTCGTGGTTCAGATCGGTCCAATTGAATCCGCTATTTTCCGGAGCGTTAAGTCGGCTCGCGGGTCCGGGTGGAAGCGTCGAGGCGTCGTTGAGTTCGTCGTGGAATCCGGTGCTTGCGGCTGGCTTGGCGTATCGGATCAACGTGCGCTGGATGCTCACCGGGTCGGTGACCTGGTTTCCGCTCAAAGCCAATGCGAGCTTCAATGCAGTAAATGCGAACGGGCAAGTCGTTGTTTCGAACAGCACCCGCATGTCGGCGGCTCCACTAATTGTGAACGTCGGTGTCGGATACGAATTTTGAAGATACAACATAAAGCGCTTCTGGCTCGCTAGGCCGAGCCGCGCCTAGATTGAAGTACAACGCCACGCGTTCTCAAGGCCGAAGTGGTGCAGAATACTTTAGGATTTTCAAAAAGGTCCCGTCGTCGATGTATTCGGCTTGACGCCACCATCTAAGAATGCCATACCCATGGGAATCTGCACGGCTCCCACGCGCGAATGAAGTTATCCAAGAATGGGTTCGTCAACGATTTGGGGGAAGGCTGCCTGGATCTTCAGAAAGAAGTAATAGTCACCACGAAGGCGCCTCGGTCAGAGGGGCGGGCGTCGCTCGGCATCGACCTGGGGCTAAAGGATTTCGACGCAACGCCKGTCAAGCTGCTGCGAATAAGCTCGATTTCCTGCGTGCAGAACCAGGCCAACATGCACATGTATTTCGACCCCTGGTTGGTCGAGCACAAGCCCGAGCTGTATTGGAGCATGTTGCAGACGGGCGAGGTGGTCGCGAAGCGCTATGGCGTCACGAAGGAAGCACAGGACGTGTACGGCGTGCGCATCCAGCAGGGGGCGGCGGCTGCTGCGCGGGCCGCCAGGAAATTTGACGACGAAATTGTGCCGATGATGACCACGATGGGTGTGGTCGACGAAGCGGGCCGCGTCACGACTCGTGAGGTCGTCGTTTCCGAGGACGAAGGCATCCGAGCGGATACGACGCTGGAAGGGGTGTCGCGTCTCCGTTCCGCCTTGCCAGGAGGTGTCATCACGGTCGGCAATGCGTGCCAGTTTTCGGACGGCTCTTCGGCGTGCGTGGTAATGAACGCGAAGCTCGCTGAGCGTCGCGGCATCGAGCCTCACGGGCCGTTTCGCGAGTTCGCAATCGCTGGCTGTGAGCCCGACGAGATGGGTGTCGGTCCGGTGTTCGCCGTCCCACGCCTGCTGGAACCGGCCGGCGTCAAGCTGGAAGACGTTGGGCTGTGGGAGTTGAATGAGGCGTTCGCCAGTCAGGTGCTCTATTGCCGCGACAAGCTGGGTAGTCCCGATGACCGCCTCAACGTCAACGGCGGTGCCATCGCGGTCGGCCATCCCTATGGCTGTACCGGTTCGCGACTGACGGGGCATGCGCTAATTGAGGGTAAGCGCCGCGGCGTTAAGTACGTCGTAGTGACTATGTGCATCGGTGGCGGGCAAGGTGCTGCCGGTCTGTTTGAAGCGCTTTGAAAGCGTTCTAATCACCTAGAAGGAGACAGCAATGACGGCTGTGGTAAATCTCTTCGATCTGAAGGGCCGTACGGCTCTGGTTACCGGCGGTTCCAGCGGGCTGGGCCTGCAAATTGCCGAGKCGCTCGGCACGCAGGGCGCCCGCGTGGTGATTTCGGCACGCAAAGCTGATGCGCTTCGGGCTGCGCAGGAGCATCTTGCCGGGCTCGGCATTGATGCAAGCGGGATTGCGGCCGACAACGGCTCGGAGGACGACATCGAGCGCCTCGCCAACGAGGCAATGGCGCGACTGGGCAAGGTCGACATCTTGGTCAACAACGCCGGTGCGACGTGGGGTGCAAGCACTGTCGACCATCCGTTGGCCGCATGGGACAAGCTCATGAACCTTAACGTGCGGTCAATCTTTCTTCTCTCGCAAAAGATTGGAAAGCTGTCGATGATTCCCAATGGCTACGGGGGAATCATCAATCTCGCATCAATCGCCGGCCTGAGGGGCAATGGTCCCAAAGCTCAAGCCACCATCTCTTACAACACAAGCAAGGGTGCCGTGGTTAACTTCAGGCGCGCGCTGGCTGGCGAGTGGGGCCAGTACGGCATCACGGTCAATGCGCTTGCGCCGGGTTTCTTTCCGTCGAAGATGACGAAGGGGACTATCGAGAAGGTAGGTGTCGATAAGCTGGAGTTCCGTCGCAGTAACGGTGCCGAAGTAGAATTTGGGGTCGCGAAACTCGAAGCTAGAAGATGAGCCATCACACGAAGCGACCACGGAAGAGCCTGCCGGCAGGGATTGCCAAGGTGCTCAAACGCTTGCACTACCCGCTGGACGTGATCCTGCTATGCGTGCGCTGGTACGTGGCGTACTCACTGAGTCTGCGGGATCTGGAGGAAATGATGGCCGAACGCGGTATCTCGGTGGAAGATTCTACCGTGCATCGCTGGGTGATCAAGCTGCTGCCGGTGTTCGAGAAGGCATTTCGCAGGCATCAGCGTTCAGTGGGCAACAGCTGGCGCATGGACGAAACCTACATCCTAGTAAAGGGGCAATGGAAGTATCTCTACCGGGCTGTGGACAAGGCTGGCAAGACCATTGATTTCCTGTTGTGTGCGCGCCGTGACACGGCCGCTGCCCGGCGCTTCTTCGAGAAGGCCATTGCCCAGAACGGGGTTCCGCAGACTGTCACGGTGGACAAGAGCGGTGCCAATCTGGCAGCCCTGCAGGCCATCAACGCCAAAAGAGAAACTCCCATCAAGATCCGACAAAACAAGTACCTGAACAACCTCGTCGAGCAGGACCACCGGTCCATCAAACGCCGGGTCAGGCCGATGCTGGGATTCCAGAATTTCCGCTGAGCCCGCATTATCCTGGGTGGCATCGAGACCATGCGCATGATCTGTAAAAGGCAGATGGTCACCCCAAAGGGGAGTAGTCCGTCCGCTGCCGAGCAATTTTACTCGCTGGCCGCATAAGCGCAGCTCCCCTGCTACTCCTGGCTGGCACTACTTCCTTATCGCGACAAAACCCAAAATCACCGCGTAGAAAAACTTGACTCAATCGCTACGCAATCAATTCAGTCAAGTAATCTAGTCCGCCATCGGTCAGAGCACAGACGTCGTTGGGATCATCGTAGCCGCTGTCCCTATTTCCAGGTTGATTGCATTGCGATACGCAAACAACGCCGGCGCACCCCCGGTATGCAGGAACAACAGCGGGCCATCCCCAGCAAAACGCCTGCGCGCTACACCATCGAGCAAACCAGCCATCGCCTTCCCCGTATAAACGGGATCGAGCAACACACCTTCGGTACCTGCCAGGATGCGGATGGCCTCCAGCCCCGCCTGGTTGGGTTCGCCATAGCGAGGTGCGAAGTACTCGTCCCACAGATCGACCTTCAGCCCTGCCGGCACCTCCACGTCGAGCAGCCCGGCGGTACCTTCGATCAGCCCTGCCACCTTCGGAGTCTGCGCTGCGACGCTGCGCGAGACGGTAACCCCGACGACCGGTGTATCCGGCATCGCGTATGCGAGCGCCAGCGCAAGCCCGCCGTGGGTACCGGCACTGCCGGAGGGCAGCACGACCGCCGAGAATGTCAGACCCATCACTTCGGCTTGCTGCGCCAACTCCAGGCCCGCCCGTACATACCCCAATGCCCCCAGCGGATTGGACCCGCCGATCGGAATGACATAAGGCTTATGCCCATCGCCATGCAGCCGTTCCGCAAGGGCTTGCAATTGCGCGTCGGCGTTGTCGAGATTGGCAACCGGCTCGGCCTGCACGTTGAACAGATCGAGCAGCAGGCGGTTGCCRCTATGCAGGTAATCGCAGTCTGTGGTGCCGGTCGGGTTTYCCAGCAAGGCCATGCAACGCAGTCCGAGACGGGCCGCCAGCGCAGCCGTCTGCCGGACATGATTCGACTGTATGGCGCCGGCCGTCACCAGCGTGTCGGCGCCCTTGCGCAAGGCGTCGGCGGCTAGGAACTCAAGCTTGCGCAACTTGTTTCCGCCAAATGCGAGTGGCGTGGTGTCATCCCGCTTGATGTAAATATCGCGCCCGAGCATCCGGGACAGGCGATCCAGTTTCAGCAGGGGTGTGACCGCGCCGACCAGATCGAGGCGGGCAAAGGAAGCAAGGCGATCCGAGATCTTCATAATTTTCGACTCCGGGGTAGGTGGACCAAGACGGGAGGGCGGGATGCGGTGTCACCGGAGACGTTGGTCGCCCCATGACCGTCGCCCGCCCTCGGGCAAGCCTGCGTGAATCAGTGCAGGATCCTGGCGAGGAATTCCTTGGCGCGGGCCGACTTMGGGTCGCCGAAGAAGGCTTCCTTGCCGGTGTCTTCGACGATGGCGCCGCCATCCATGAAGATCACACGGTTGGCGACCTTCTTCGCGAACCCCATTTCATGGGTCACGCAGATCATCGTCATGCCCTCGCGTGCAAGTTCGACCATCACGTCCAGCACCTCGTTGATCATCTCGGGATCGAGCGCCGATGTCGGTTCGTCGAACAACATGGCGACCGGATCCATCGACAGCGCGCGCGCAATCGCAACGCGCTGTTGTTGCCCACCCGAAAGCTGTCCGGGGAACTTCTGCGCATGGGCCTTCAGGCCGACGCGCGCGAGCAGCCGCATGCCGTTGTCCTCTGCCTCTTCTTTGCGGCGTTTCAGTACCTTGACCTGCGCCAGCGACAGGTTGTCGAGAATGGACAGATGCGGGAACAGCTCAAAATGCTGGAACACCATGCCGACCCGCGCACGCAGCTGGGCGAGCTTGATCTTCGGGTCACCGACCCTCACGCCGTCCACACTGATCTGGCCCTGCTGGATTGGCTCGAGTCCGTTCACCGTCTTGATCAGCGTGGATTTTCC
The DNA here is from genome assembly GCF_056399905.1 of Cupriavidus sp. 01L46. NCBI lineage: Bacteria > Pseudomonadati > Pseudomonadota > Betaproteobacteria > Burkholderiales > Burkholderiaceae > Cupriavidus > Cupriavidus sp. 01L46. Next base: position 5,026 of record NZ_JBFTSF010000074.1, on the reverse strand, counting down.
TGATCCGGACGGGCCGCAGATGACCACGACCTCGCCTTTGTCTACACGCGTGCTGCATGCATCCAGCACCTTAAACTGACCGTACCACTTCGATACGCCTTCGAGGGTAATCATCGTTTTGTCTCCTACTTGTAGATTGTTTTTGTCTCGCTTTGCTGGTCCGCCGGGTCAGCGTGTCACGGGCGGTGTCAGGCGCGCCTCGACGCGACGCTGCACCCACGACAATCCTGTGCTGAGCAACCAGTAGATCGCCGCTACCGCGAGGTACAAGGGCAGCGGCTGGAAGGTCGAGGCGATGATTTCCTGGGATGACCTCAGCAACTCGGTTACGGTGATGACGGAGACCAGCGAGGTATCCTTGATCAGGCTGATAAGCGTGTTTCCGAGACTCGGCACGGCAAGCCGCAGGGCCTGCGGGCACACGATATAGCGGAGCGTCTGCAGATGGCTGAGCCCAAGGCTGTGCGCCGCGCTCCATTGCCCCCGGCTGATGCCGAGAATTGCGCCGCGCATGCTCTCCGACAGGTACGCGCCGGCATTGGCCGTGAGGGTAAGGATGCCGGCACTGGTGGGGTCAAGAGAAATGCCTAGGTCCGGCAGTCCATAATAGACGACGAACATCTGCACCAGCAGCGGCGTGCCGCGCATGACGCTGACATAGGTGCGGGCAATACCGCCGAGGATTGGACTGGCGCTAATACTCATGATGGCGACCACGATCCCGACCAGCAGGCCGAGCACCATCGACGCCAACGCAAATTTTACGGTGATCGCTGCTCCATGCAGGAGTACCGGCGATGCTTGAATAACAAGGTCAAGAGGTTCCATGATTCGATCCGTAGCAGTGGCCGCGTGGCCGGCCCGCCCCATACCTGCAGCGATGGGACGGGCTGGCCCGCGTGGCAGCGATTACTGGGTGATGGGTCTGCTGGCGTCGGTGCCCAGCCACTGGATGGAAAGCTTGTGCAATGTACCATCCTGCTGCAGCGCGTTCAGCGCGTCGTCAATTGCTTTGGCAAACTTGGGATTGCCCTTGCGGAACGGGATGCCCATTTCAAGCTTCGTGCCAGCAAGCAGCGCGCCGGTGCGTAGCGGCATCTTGGAGTTCTTGATCAGGTACGGCAGCATCAGCCGGTCATTGAGAGCAGCATCGATGCGCCCGGCCGCCAGGTCACGCAGATTTTCCGACGTACCCGGATAGGTCTGCACCAGGATACCCGGCACCGATTTGGCCAATTCGGCATAGTTGCTGCCCAGCGTGACGCCAACTGATTTCCCCTTTAGTTCCTCCAGCGATTGGAACTCGCGCTTGTCATCGTTGCGCTGAAGCACCTGGACCGCGGAATACACGTATGGCTGGGTGAAATCCAGGGCCTGGCGGCGTGCCGGCGTGATGCTCACCTGGTTGACGATGACGTCGAACTTGCCGGCTTGCAATCCGGCAATGATGCCACTCCACTCGGTGGTGATGAACTGGGCCTTCAGTCCCATCTTGTCGGCCACGGCTTTGGCAACTGCCACGTCGAAGCCGTCGAGCTGGCCGTCGCCATTGCGATAGCCGAACGGTGGGTAGGTGCCCTCCATGGCGATTTTCAGGACACCGCTGGCTTTGACCGAATCCAGCATATCTTCAGCGTGCACGGCAGGCGTCGTGATATTCAGGAGGATCGCGATGCACGCGCTTTGCAACAGCAACTTCAGGGATTTCATGCCTTGTCTCCAATGTGGGTATAAGTATTTTTTGAAGGGCAACGCTATTGCCCAACAAGTCGGCGGAACGCGGTCTCCAGATCGGTGATCAAATCCTCCTTGGCCTCAAGGCCGACGTGCAATCGAAATGCCTGGCCGGCATACGGCCATGCGGCTGCGGGGCGCTCCTCCTTGGGATCGAAGGGCATCACCAGACTCTCGAATCCGCCCCAGGAAAAGCCCAGGCGGAACAGCTTCAGGTCGTCGATGAAGGCGCGGAACGCCTCACGCCCATATCCGGGCTTGAGTACGACGCTGAACAATCCTGAAGCCCCCGAGAAATCCCGACGCCAGAGTGCATGGCCCGGTGCACCAGGGAGCCCGGGGTGCAACACCTGGGCCACCTCAGGCCGGCCGGCCAGCCAATTGGCAATGGCCAGTCCGCTACGCTGATGCCGCTCAAGGCGCACGGCCATCGTCCGCAATCCGCGCTGTGCGAGATAAACGTCGTCCGGGCCCGCGTGCTGGCCGGTGGCGAAGACATACTCGCGCACCGTTTTCCATGCCTCACGGTTGGTCGTGATCACACCCATCAAAGCGTCAGAATGCCCGACGATGTATTTCGTCCCCGCATGCACGGAGACATCCACGCCGTGCTCGAATGGCTTGAAGAACAAGGGCGTGGCCCACGTGTTGTCGATGACGACGACCGCGCCATGCCGGTGTGCGACCTTCGCAATGGCAGGAATGTCCTGCATTTCGAACGTCTGTGAACCCGGTGACTCGGCGAACACGAGGGCCGTGGTCGGACGGAACAAGGCCGCGATGTCGGACCCAAGCGTGGGGTCGTAGAACGTCGCCGACACGTTGCACCGGGCAAGTACCGTTTCGACGTAGTGACGCGTCGGGCCATAGACGCTGTCGCTCACCAGGATGTGATCGCCGGCTTTGACGAATGCCATGATCGCGCTCGTACACGCCGCCAGGCCCGACGACACCAACAGCGAGCGGTGCCCGCCTTCGAGCTGCGCCAAGGCATTCTGCAACGCGAAGGTGGTCGGCGTGCCTTTGCGGCCGTACCACATGACATCCGTGTCGGCGCCAGACATCGTGCGCCCGCGCGCTTCCATGTCGTCGAGATTGCGAAACGTCACGGTCGACGCGTGGAAGACCGGCGGATTGACGACGCCGCCGAAATCGTCGGGATCGATGACGCCGTGCGAGAGGTAGGTATCGGGGGACATCCGGCTTACCCTCGTCTGGCGCTGTTGACCATATCGCCCAGGCGCTCCAGTCCCATGCGGAGATTGGGCTCGGGCGGACCGAACGAGAAGCGTACCCAGCTTGCGTCGATATACTCGTTCGCTCGCTGCTTTCCCGGATTGACGTCGAAGAACCTGCCGGGCACGGTCATGACCTTGCGCTTGAGGCCCTCAGTAAAGAAGGTGTCCGCAGTGTTCAGCGGCGCGGGCAGCCGATGCACCCGGCCCCACAGATAGAACGTGCCGTTGCCGGGGCAGGGGATTTCGACACCCATGTCGGTCAGCGCGTCGAGCATGATGCGGCGCTTCCTTGCGAATATTTCCCGCAATGCGGACGTTTCCTGATCCGCACGGTCATGCTGCAGCGCCTGCACGGCAATCCGTTGCACGATCGTCGGCGGGCCGCCGTCGATGGCGCTTGCCGCACGGCTGATCATGTCTATCACGTCGGTAGGCCCCACCACCCAGCCTACGCGAAGGCCGGGGTAACGGTGATTCTTCGTCAGCCCGTCGACGATCACGACCGGGTCCGTCTCCACGTCCTCGACAAACTCGGCGGCAGATACCGGCTGGTCCGCGGGGGCGTGGCCATCTTCGAACACGTAGTGCGAATAGAACTCGTCGAGCAGCATCCAGCAGCCCGTGTTGCGCGCCGCCGCCACATACYGCGCCAGCGCTTCACCACGCACCACGGCGCCCGTGGGGTTGTTGGGATTGCTCCACAGCAGCGCGCCCAGTTTTTCCCTGGCGATCAATCCCTCGAGCGCCTGCGCCGGGATGGCGAAGCCGTCTTCGGGCCCCACGGGCAGCGTGACCGGCGTGAAGCGATGGCGGTGGTAGGTGATCAGATCTTCGTAGGCGGTGTAGTCGGGCACGACGTGACCCAGACGAACTTCTCCGAGGGTGGCGAGCAGGCGCGACAGCGCAAGCCGCCCACCGGACGCGATCGCGACATTGTCCTTCGTGTACTGCGATGCCTTGCCGCGACGATAGCGACGGTTGTAATCGTTTGCCACCGCCTGACGCAGGGCATCGATGCCGCCGACCGGCCCGTAGGCGCAATCGGTCACGTCAAACTCCAGTGAAGCTAGCCGTTCCGGCGCGCCTGCCATGGGCCCGATTTCAGGCTGCCCTTGGCCGAGGTTGCACCAGTCGGGATGACCGTTCTGGAAGCCGAGCTTGACGGCTTCGTGAACGACGTGAATCACGCCCATGTAGGGGACCGGGCGTAGCAGGGAAGACGCTAGTGAGTTTGTCATGTTGGTGTCGAAGGGGGGCTTGCTTATCGGTGACGCGACGCCATGCGGTTGCGATGGGTGACCATGCGCTCATGCAGCCGCGAGATCGTGTTGCTGCCCGTGGTGACGAAGAGAAAAGGCAGGATGCCGTGCACGAGCGCTGCCATCGAAGCGATCAGCATCGACGCGCCGAACGAAAACGACGACGACATATGCTGCAGATAGCTCTCGCCTACGGATGCGGGATGCGCCTTGAAGAGCCGGAATATTGTTCTCATGGTGGGGGCGTGATTCGGTATTGCGCGTCGTCCGGTCCCGGATTGGAAAGCCGGTTTCGCGCTGTTTGTGAGAGAAATCATAGTCTTCGACTCCCGCAAAAGGCTTCCAAAAAATGCCCATCCTCACGCTTATAATTGGAGAAATATTCCACTGTGACCACGCAATGGAGAAATTCAGACCAGCGTACTTTCCAGATATCGCTGCGCATCGAGCGCGGCCATGCAGCCCGTGCCGGCGCTGGTGATCGCCTGCCGATAGATGTGGTCCTGCACGTCGCCCGCCGCGAACACGCCCGGCACGCTCGTGCCCGTGACGTTGCCCGAGAGGCCGCCGTTCGTGATGATGTAGCCGTGCTTCATCTCGAGCTGGCCCTTGAAGAGATCGGTGTTCGGCTTGTGGCCGATGGCGATGAAGACGCCTTGCACCGGGAGGTCAGCGATCTCGCCGGTTTGCGCATGCCTGAGGCGCAGGCCGGTCACGCCGGCCGCGTCGCCATTCACTTGGTCGAGCACGTGGTTCCATTTGATCTCGATGGCGCCTTGCCTCTCCTTCTCAAGC
>NZ_JBFTSF010000073.1:0-24837 GCF_056399905.1 Cupriavidus sp. 01L46 | reverse complement strand
CAACTGCAGTTTCACCACCCCTGCGGGGCGGCGACCTACTTTTTTGTCTTGCCAAAAAAGTAGGCAAAAAAGGCGCGCCGGATGGGGCGACTACCCCCTCGGGCTTCGGCGAAAAGAGCGGCCGGGACCCAAACTCGCATCGCCTTAAGGCGATACTCAGACATGGGTCCCTCTTTTCCGCCCTTTTCGCCGAATCCGGAGGCGCCCCATACGGCCTTGGCACACCTTGACGGCTCGCTTCGCATCGCGCTTGGGTGTTTTCCCGCCCTTCGGGCGCTTTACACGGCTACCACAGTTGGTTGATCTTGCCGCTGGTTGGCTCCCCTCTCCCACTTGTGGGAGAGGGCATGGGGCCATCGATCTGAGGCTTCCAGGACATATTTTCCGACATACAAGGGGCCGGGGGAGAGGGCGGGCGCTTGCAAGGGCGCTAGCTCACCTTATTCCGTACCGGCTGCCAGTATCACGCCACTCAGGGTGCGCCCTGATATACCCATTGCAACAGGGCGTCGTGGGCTTCGCGGGCTTGTGCTGCGTTGGCGTGGTTGATGTAGCTGACCACCACATAGCGGTCGCCGTTCAGCGCGTCGACATAGCCGGCCAGCGCCCGGACATCGTTCAACGTTCCCGTCTTCATGTAGGCATTGCCGGCCGCGCCGGCGCGTGTCAGGCGGTTGCGCAGCGTGCCGTCCACGCCGAGGATCGGCAGCGAATCGATCAGCACCGGGCCGACTTCACTGGCCAGCGCTTGCTGCAGCAGCCGTGACATATCGTAGGCACTGATGCGTTCGTCGCGCGATAGCCCGGAGCCGTTGTCCAGTACCAGGCCGGGCATGTCCAGCCCCTGGCGCGCCAGCCAGCGCTGCACCACCTTGGCCGAGCGGGTGGTGCTGGCCGGGCCGCTGCGATCCATCTCCGCGCCGATGGTCAGGTAAAGCTGGCGGGCCATCACATTGTTCGAGAACTTGTTGATGTCGCGCACGATTTCCGACAGGGGCTGGCCGTAGTGGCGTGCCAGCAGGAAGGCGTTGCGCGGGGCGCGGCCCATGCGCAGGGCTGGCTGGTGGGTGAAGCGGCCGCCGGCCAGTTGCCATTCAGCGACGAAGCCGCCCCAGGTGAATTCGTTGTGCGAGAGCGTGGCGATGTTGACCACGTGTTCGCCACAGTCGGCGGCGTAGCTGCCGTCGAAGGAGGCCAGCACGGTGCCGTCGGGCTGTGGCGTGACGGCGGGGCGCGCGCGCGCCGACCAGTCGCCGCACTTGCCGTGGGACAGCGCCAGGCGGTTGTCGAGCTTGAGCTGCGCCAGCGCGGGCGTGACCGATACCGCGACCGACTGGTTGGCCGGGTCGGGCGTGATGGTAAACGACAGCGTCTTGAAGGCGTAGAGCAGCGCGTCGGGGCTGACGTTGTAGGCGCGCTGGGTTTCGCCATCGATGGTGGCGCCCTTGTCGAGGGCGGAATCGAAGTAGCTGCGGTCCAGCACCAGGTCGCCGTTGATGGTGGTGGCGCCCGCGATGCGGGCGGCGTTGACCAGCTTGGCCATTTCTTCCGGCACCAGCTTGGGGTCGCCATAGCCGCGCAGGTAGACGTTGCCGTTGACGGTGCCGTCGGCGCCTGGCTGGTTGTCCGCGTACAGCGCGGTCTGCCAGCGGTAGCCGGGGCCAAGCAGCTGGAGCCCGGCGAAGGTGGTGACCAGCTTCATGGTGGAAGCCGGGTTCATCGGCGTTTGCGCGTTCCAGCTTGCGCGGGGCGCCGGCGCGCCGACCTTGATCACGTAGAAGCTGGTGGCCGAGGCGGGCACATGCGCGCGCTTGAGCGCAGCCGTCACGCTGCCCGGCAGGCCTGAGCGCGGCTCGGCGGACTCGGTCGCGGCGTGGGTGGCCTTGGTCTTGTGAACGGGGGTCTTGGCGGCGGCGGTGTTCACGCCGCTGATGCACAACAGCCCGGCGGCGCAAAGCGGCAGCAGGCGGTGAAGAATTGGGGAAGGGCGATTCGGCATGGTGCCCATGTTAACGCATGGGCCTGGGCGCGGATGACGCCGCCATGCGATTTCCACAGGTTTTTCCGCAGAAATTCCGTCTAGTCTTCTGCGGCGTTTGTGGGGTCTGCCAAATGGGCCAAGCTGGCCGCGCCGGTCGGCTGCGGCGGCGCGAGCTTTCCGAGCAGTGTGCGCAGCGTGTCTTGTTCCTGCGCCGACAATGCGCCCGCGACGCGCGCATCGTGCGCGCACACCGCGGCGGTGGCGGCTTCCAGCGTGCGCCGTCCCGCCGGGGTCAGCACCAGGCTGTAGGCGCGGCGGTCGTGCGGCGCCGGGCGGCGCGCCACCAGCTTCATGTCTTCCAGCGCGTCGACCAGCAGCACCGCGCCCGAGCGCGCGATGCCCAGGATGCTGGCCAGCTCGGTCAGCTTGAGCAGCGGATTGCGCGAGACGATCACGAGCGCGGAGAAACGCGGCGGCGTGATGTGCCACTGCGCCAGCGATTGCACGAAGTCTTCGTAGATACGGATCTGCGCGCGGCGGATGGCGTAGCCGACCAGGCCGTCCAGCACGCCGTAGTCGACGTTGGCGATATGCGGGTCGAATCCGCCGGGCGCATCGGCTGCCTGGCTGGCGCCGGCGGGATCGGGGGCGAGGGCGTCGCGGCTGCGGCGCACACGCGCCTTTGCTGTGGTCATGAGGCCTTGGCGTCGGTCGATGGATGTGGGGGAGGGCGTTGGGCTGCCTGAAAAACCGGGCCGCCTATACGACGCGAAAATACCGCATTTCCACCCGGTCCGGATAGCGGGCGCCGGTGGCGACGAACAGGTGCTGCATGAGCCAGTCGTAGCCGGGCGCCGCCGTCTCGAAGCGGGGCGCGGTGCGGAAATAGATCAGGCGCGGGTCGACGATCTCGCCGCCGGCCAGGCGCGCGATCAGTTCGGCGGGGCCGCTGCGCACGCCTGCGTTGACGATGTAGATGCGCGCGCCGTCGTCGGTCTCCAGCACGTAGCGGGCCTCGATGTCGGCCACGACGATGCCGTTGCCGTTGCCGGTATCGTGGCGCACCAGCTGGAAGTCCGCGCCGCCGGGCAGGATGCGCCCTTGCAGGCGCGGCCCGGAAACGACGCCGTCGAGAATGGGGATGACCCGCCGGTTGCCCAGCGCGCTCGCACCCACCTCGGTGACCGGCGCCAGCCGGAAGCGGAAATCCGCCACGTGCTCCAGCGTGGGCATGGGCAGGCCAGCGATGGCAAAGGGCGCGGCGGGCGCGGTCATTTCAGCAGCTTCCAGTTGCCATTGTCGATGGTCAGCATCACGCGGCCGCGGGTGTCAAAGCCGAAGTGATCCTGCGCGGTGTAGTTCAGCACGCCGTGCGACACCACGATATTGCGCTCGCTCTCCAGCGCGGTCTTGAGCGCGCGGCGGAATGCCGGCGTGCCCGGCTTGGCCTGCTTGAGCGCCACCGGCACGATGCGCTGCAGCACCAGGCCCGCATCGTAGGGGTGGGCGCCGAACTGGGTGCGGGTGTCGGGCCCGTACTGCTTCTCGTAGCGGCCCACGTAGTCCAGCCCCGGCTTCTTGGTGGCGGCGCTGTCCGGCAGCTGCTCGGCCACGATGACCGGCCCGGCGGGCAGGATGGAGCTGTTGACGGCTTTGCCGCCGATGCGGATCAGGTCCTTGGTGGCCGCCCCGTGCGTGTGGTAGACCGGGCCCGCGTAGCCGCGCTCGCGCAGCGTGGTGTGCGGCAGGGCCGCGCCGGTGCCGGCGCCGGCGATCAGCACCGCGTCGGGGCGGGCGGCGATCAGCTTGAGCGTTTGCGCGGTCACGCTGGTGTCCGAGCGCGCATAGCGTTCGGTGGCCACCAGGCGCATGCCGCGCGCCGTGGCGGCGGTGGTGAACTCCTTGAGCCAGGTCTCGCCGTAGGCGTCGGCAAAGCCGATGAAGGCGATGGTCTTGACGCCTTTGGCGTGCGCCGCATCCGCCACGGCCTCGGCCATCAGCTTGACTGGCTGGGCCAGCCGATACGTCCATTCGCCGCGTCCGGGCTTGAGCTCGATCGGCGAGAAGGCCAGCTGCACGGTCTGGCTCTCGTCGGCGACTTCGGCAATCGCGATCGACGGCGCCACCGCCGACGAGCCGAGGATGATGTCGACCTTGTCCTCGCTGACGAAGCGGCGCGCCACCTTGGTGGCCTGGGTGGGATCGGAGCCGTCGTCCAGCACGATGTAGCGGATTTTCTCGCCGGCGATGGTCTCCGGCAGGAAGGGCATGCTGTTCTTCTGCGGGATGCCGAGCGAGGCCGATGGGCCGGTCGACGCGATGCTGACGCCGACCGTCACTTCGGCAAGCGCGGGCGCGGCGCCGAGCGCGGCGGCAAGGCTGGCGGTGACGGCGAGCGCAAGGCGGCTGGCGGGCGTGGCAAGGCGTCTAACGTGTCTAAGGCGTGTAGGGCTGGGGCGCGGCACGATGTCTCCTATTCTTCGAATGACGCCGGCTTCTCAGGGCCGGTCGGGGGGCATGATACGACGGACTGGCGCAATCACAGCGCGCGGCTGCGCCTAGCGCGGCGGCACCTGCAGCGATTGCCGGTCGAAGCCGGCGAGCTGCTTGTAGCGCAGCGCGATCGCTTCGAGCTCGGTGCGCGGGATCACGGTTTCGATATCGCTGAAGCCCTGCGGCGCGCGCTGCTCGGCCAGCTGCATGACCTGCTCGGGCCCGTTCATGCGGTTGCGCAGCACGATGGCCGCGGTGCGCGGCAGCCGTTCCGCTTCGTACTCGCGCAGCGCATGGCCGGTGCCGGAGGCGTCGCGCGGCGCGCCGTTGGCCAGGAGGCTGTCGATCAGGTAGCGCGCATCGAGGATGGCCTGCGCGCTGCCGTTGGAGCCGATCGGGTACATCGGGTGGGCGGCGTCGCCCAGCAGCGTCACGCGGTCGAAGGTCCAGCGCGGCAGCGTGTCCTTGTCGACCATGGGGAATTCGTAGATGGCCTGCGCGCCGTCGATCAGCGCGGGGATGTCGATCCAGTCCCAGCGCCAATCCGCAAAGGCTTCGCGGAACACGGACTTGTCGACCTGCTTGTTCCAGTCGCTGCGCGGCGGGGTATCCGGCGCGCTGTCGGGCACGCGCAGCTCGGCGATCCAGTTGACCAGCGAGCGCCCCTGGCGGCGCAGCGGCTCGGAGATCGGGTAGGCCACGAACTTCTGGTCCTGGTGGCCCGCCATGAACATCGAGCTGCCATCCAGGTACGGCGGCGCCTCGGTGACGGCGCGCCACAGCGTGCGGCGCGAGAAGCGCGGCGCGTCGCCCTGCGGATAGAAGTGGCGGCGCACGGCGGAGTGGATGCCGTCGGCGCCCACCAGCACATCGGCCCGCGCCGTGACTTGCGCGTTGTCGCTGCGCCGGCGCAGCGTGAACTCCACGGGATCGCCCGCGCGCGCGCCGGTGCTCGTGACTGCTTCAAACGTATGGCCGGCATGCACGCGCTCAGCGCCCAGGCGCTCCACCACGGTGCGGTAGAGCAGCATCTGGAATTCGCCGCGATGGATGGAGAACTGCGGCTGGCCGTAGCCCGCCGCGCGCCCGCGCGGCTCGTGCCAGATGCGCTGGCCGAGCTTGTTGTAGTAGGACAGGGACGAGGTTTGCACCGCCAGCTCGGCCAGTGCATCGTGCAATCCCAGCTCGGACAGCTCGCGCACCGCGTGCGGCAGCAGGTTGATGCCCACGCCGAGCGGGCGCAGCGTCTCGCTGGCTTCCCAGACCTCGGCCTCGATGCCGTGCCGGTGGCACAGCAGTGCCAGCGTCRGGCCGCCGATGCCGCCACCGGCAATCGCGATCTTCATGGTGTTGTCTCCACGGCTTGTTATGGATTGCCCGCCGCGCGTGCGTCATGGGGAGGCCGCAGCGGGCAGCAATATTGTTATGTAGTATAACTAAATGCGCGGCGGCTTCAAGCCGGGCGGCGTGCGGGGAAACCCGCAATCGAGCGGCGCTGACATGGCACGCGCACGGGATTTGTGGGAATCCGCTGACACGATGTTCGGCCATAGCCCCGTCACGCAAAGCGACGCCGCCCCCCATACTGAAAACACCTGCCGCAGATGTGGACCGTGCGGTAACACGCAATAGCGCGGCCTGGGTGCATTGCCCGGCGCCGAGCCAATCCCACAAGGAGCCTCATCATGCGTACCGTAACCCTGTCTATCCTGCTTGCCACCCTGCTGAGCGTGGCGGGCTGCGCAGACATGACGCCCAAGCAGCGCAATACCGCCATCGGCGCGGGTGTTGGCGGTGTGGCCGGCGCTGCACTGATCGGCGGCCCGGCGGCCACCATCGGTGGCGCGGCGCTGGGCGGTGTGGTTGGCAACGTGGCGACGCCAGAGCGCCGGTAAGGAATAATGCAGCCACGCGAAGTGGCTGGCCAAAATGCAAAAAGCGGATGCCGTCGGCATCCGCTTTTTGCTTCCTGATCGCTGGGTCAGCAGGCCGACTTCGCGACCGCCTTTGTGGTATTTCCGCTTTTCCCCGCGGCGCCGGCCACCGGGAACACGGCATCGTAGGTCCAGTTGTAGATGAATGCATAGACCACGTAGAAGGCCGCCAGCGCGATGTCCATGACGAAGGCATCAAACAGACTCATGTCGAGGTACCACGCCACCATCGGCAAGAACACCACCAGCAGGCCCAGTTCGAACAGGATAGCGTGGAGCACCCGCACGGCCACCGGCTTGCGCAACTGCCCGGTGAACCGCAGCATGGCCTTGTCGAACAGCACGTTGTAGACGTAGTTCCAGCCGGCGGCGATCAACGATGCCACCACGGCGAGGATGCCGATCTGGTGCAGGGCGAAGCCAAAGACCCAGCTGCCCACGGGCGCGACAATCAGCAAGCCGATCACTTCAAAGCCGATGGTGTGACGAATTCTGTCCTTGGTGCTGCGCATGATACTTCCTGTCTGGCGTGTGAATAGAGGGCATTCTATCGAGTATTCTGGGATGGTAAAGTTGGGTTCTATCGCTTAAAACGATGGATGGGCAGCGGCCCGTCCCAAGGAATCGACATGAGCCTCTCGCTCGAGCAATTGCAGGCCTTTGCCGCGGCCGCCGAATGTGGCTCTTTCTCCGCAGCCGCGCGCCGGCTGGGCAAGGCCCAGTCGGTCGTCAGCGCGGCCGTGTCCAATCTCGAGATCGACCTGGGCAACCAGCTGTTCGACCGCGGCGGGCGCTATCCCACCCTGACCGCCGCGGGCGAGCGGCTGCTGGCTGAGGCGCGCGTGATCCTGGAGCGTTGCGAGCATTTCCGCGGCGTGGCCAAGAGCCTGGGCGAGGGCGTGGAGAGCCGCCTGGTGCTGGCGGTGGACGAACTCTATCCGGAGGAAACCCTGGGCGTGATGCTGGAAGAGTTCTCCGAGCGCTTCCCGGCGGTGGAACTGGAGCTGCTGTTTCCCTTGATGGAAGACGTCAGCCGGCTGGTGCTGGAGCGTTGCGCCGACCTGGGCATCATGTGGCGCCAGGAGGTGCTTCCGCCGGAGCTGGGCTTCCGCGCGCTGGGCTGGGTGCCGATGCGGATCATCTGCGCGCCCGACCATCCGCTTGCGGACCAGCGCGTGGGCTGGGAGGAACTGAAGCGCTACCGGCAGCTGATGGTGGCCACCCGTACCGACAGCGAGGAAAAAATGCGGCTGCGCGTGGCCGCCGAAGTCTGGTGGGTGGAGAGCCAGTGGGTCATCGTAGAGCTGGTCAAGCGCCGGCTGGGCTGGGCCTTCGTGCCCTGGCACGTGGCGGCCAACTCGCCGGCGGGCACGCAACTGGTGTCGCCCGCGCTGGAGTTCGACGACCAGGACTGGCCGGTGGCGATGGAGCTGGTGTGGCATAAGCAGCGGCCGCTCGGCAAGGCCGCCACCTGGCTCAAGGAGCGGGTGAGCAAGCAGCCGCTGCCGCGTCCGGAGGCGCTTGCCCGGCCGTAGCGGGGCTATCAGGGCTATCGGAGCTATCGGAGCTATCGGAGCTATCGGAGCTATCGGGTCAGCCCGAATTCCTTGGCCAGCATGCTATAGCGCTGCACCGTTCGCTGCACATAGGTATCCAGGTCGGCGCCGCCCAGGTCGGCCGGGAACAGGCCTTGCTCCGCGCGCAGCCGGGCGAATGCCGGGCTGGCCTGCAGGCGTTCGAAGCGGCTGGCCCAGCGCTGGTAGTCGGCCTGCGCAACCTTGGGGCCCATGTAGAAGCCGCGCAGGATGGGCCAGACGATGTCGAAGCCCTGCTCGCGCGCGGTGGGCACGCCGGCCAGCCTGCCGGGCAGGCGCTGCGCCGCCAGCACGGCCAGGATGCGGATGCCGCCCGCGCCGAGCTGCATGGCGGCCTCCGATGCGTCGCMGGACACCGCCTGGACGTGCCCGCCCTGCAGTGCCGTGAAGGCCTCGCCGCCACCCTCGAAACCCACGAAGCGCATGCGCTTGTAGCCCACGCCGGCTTGCCGCGCCACCAGCGCGGCCTTCATCCAGTCCTGGTTGCCGATGGTGCCGCCGGCCCCGAACAGTACCCGGTCCGGATCCGACCTGAGCGCGGCCACCAGGTCCTTCAGGGTCTTGAAGGGCGAGTCGGCGCGTACCGCTATCACGCCATAATCGGCGCCGAGCGCGCCGACCCAGCGCACATCCGCCGCGCCGTACTTGCCGAACTTGCCTTGGGCCAGCGCCAGCAGGGAGCCGTCTGAAAAGGCGACGATGGTGTCGGACTCGGCGGGGCGTTGCGCCACGATGCTGTTGTAGGCCACCGCGCCGATGCCGCCCGGCACGTAGGCCAGCCGCATCGGCTGCTCGGTGAACCCGGCTTCGAGCAGCGCGCGCTGCGCCAGCTTGCAGGTCAGGTCAAAGCCGCCGCCGGGCTTGGCGGGCACGATGCATTCCGGCGCGGCGGCCGCCGGCCGCGCGCAGGCAGCGGCGAGGGCGAGCGCCGCGCAGGCAAAGCGCAGGGCGGCCAGAACGTGGCGCATCGATTTTCCTCCGGGGGGGCAAGTGGACGGCAGACAGCTTACCGGGAAATCCCGAAAAATCCGCTGGCTGGCGATGCGAAAATCAGGCATAACAAAGCGCCGCCAAGAGGCAGGAGAACACCTTTCCATGAGAGTACTGCTGGTCGAGGACCACGATGAACTGGCCACCTGGGTGATGCAGGCGCTGCGCGCGCTGCATTTCACCGTGGAGCGCGCGGCCGACGCGGCCAGTGCGGAATCCTTGCTGTTCAGCACCCACGCCGGCAGCGCGGGCGGGGCCGGCAGCGACTACGCGCTGGTGTTGCTGGACCTGACCCTGCCCGACCGCGACGGCCTGGACCTGCTCGCGCGCCTGCGCGCTCGCGGCTGCCGCGTGCCGGTAATGATCCTGACCGCGCGCGGCGAAGTGGGCGACCGGGTCAAGGGCCTGGACCTGGGCGCCGACGACTACATGGCCAAGCCCTTCGACCTGGCCGAGTTCGAGGCGCGCGTGAAGGCGCTGCTGCGCCGCGCGCGCCAGACCGAGGCGCCGCTGGTGGTGTGCGGCGGCCTGGGGTTCGATACGGTGTCGCGCCATTTCCAGGTGGGCGGCGTGCCGCTGGCGCTGACGCCGCGCGAGCATGCGGTGCTGGAGATCCTGATGACGCCGCCCGGCAAGACCGTCAGCAAGGACCGCATCTACGCCAGCATCTTCACCCTGGCCGACGACACCCAGCCGGATGTGATTGAGGTCTACGTGCATCGCCTGCGCCGCAAGCTCGAAGGCTCGGGCGCTGCCATCGTGACCTTGCGCGGGCTGGGCTACGTGCTGGAGCCCAGCGTTGGCTGAGCCGCGCAAGCGCGCCGCCAGCCTGCGCGCACGCCTGCTGTGGTGGCTGATCCCGCCCATGCTGGCGCTGCAGGCCGCGTACGGCGTAGTGGCCTACTTCAATGCGCTGGAATCCGCCAACCAGGCCTATGACCGCACCTTGCTGGCATCGGCGCGCAATATCTCCGAGCGCATCACGCTGACCCCCGAAGGCGTGCGCGTGGACGTGCCGTATATCTCGCTCGATACCTTCGAGGTGGGCATGAACGCCACCATGTTCTACCGCGTCAGCGGCGTGCATGGCGAGTTCGTCTCGGGCTACGACGACCTGCCGCCATTCGATGCCAGCCAGCCGCGCACCAAGCTGTACCCCGCACTGGTGAGCTTCTACGACCGTACTTACCGTGGCCAGCCGATCCGCATCGCCGCGCTGCGCCAGCCGGTGATGGACGCCGGCGGCACGCGCGGCGGCATGGCCTTGATCGAGGTGGGCGAGACGCTGGACTCGCGCCAGGCGCTGACGCGCAACATCCTGTTCGATGTGCTGTGGGGCCAGCTGATGCTGGTGCTGGCCGCGGTGCTGGTGATCTGGCTGTTCACGCGGCGCGCGCTGGCGCCGCTCGATGCGCTGCGCGAAGCCGTGGCGCAACGCCAGCCCGGCGCCACCACGCCGCTGCCGCTCGACAGCGCCCCGCGCGAGACCGCGCCGCTGGTGCAAGCCATGAACGGCTACATGGCGCGGCTGGAACAGGTGCTCGCCGCGCAGCGCCGCTTTATCGCCGACGCGGCGCACCAGTTGCGCACGCCGCTAGCCGTGCTGCACACGCAGGCCCAGCTGGCCGCGCGCGAGCGCGATCCCGACGAGCAGCGGCGCATCGCGCAGGGCCTGGCCGACAGTACCGCGCGCATGGCCGCGCTGGCCGACCGCCTGCTGTCGATGGCGCGCGCCGCGCACGGCGGAGCCGAGGCGCCGCGCGCGCTGGACCTCGCGGCGTTGGTGAAAGAGGTTTGCCTCGAGCTCACGCCCGCTGCGCGTGCGCGCCGCATCGACCTGGGCTTCGAAGGCGCGGGCGCGCAGCTAGTGCGCGGCACCGATCTGCTGCACGAGCTGGTGACCAACCTGGTCGACAATGCCCTGCGCTATACGCCGTCGGGCGGCATGGTCACGGCGCGGGTCTTGCGCGCGGGCGAGGCGGTGGTGCTGGAAGTGGAGGATGACGGTCCCGGCATTCCCGCCGCGGAACGCGCGGCGGTGCTAGAGCCGTTTTACCGCGGCAAGGCGGCGGGTTTGACGGTGCCCGGTGAGACGGCTCCCGCTGGCTCGGGGCTTGGCCTGACCATCGTGCGCGACATCGCCATGGCGCATGGCGCGTCGCTGGTGCTGCTGGATGGCGCGCAGGGCAGGGGCCTGCTGGTGCGGGTGCGCTTCCCGCCGGCATAGGGCGGCGGGGAGGCTCCCACCGCCATTTGCTATTGCGTTGCCGAGCCGCCGGGCGCTGTGCCGGCCGGCGCCGTATTCGACGCGCTCTCCGTCTCGATATGCCAGCCGCCGCCCAGCGCCTTGATCAACACCGCGCTGGTCGTGTACTGGCGGCCCACGATGGTCAAGTAGGTGCGCTCCGCCGTGTAGGCGGTGGTCTGCGCGGTCAGTACGTCCAGCAGGCTGGCAGTGCCAGCGCGGTAACGGTTGTTGACCAGGGCCAGCGCATCGCGCGCCGAACGCAGCGCGTCGTTCTGCACCACGCCTTCTTGCTCCAGCAGGCGCGCGCCGGCCAGGTTGTCCTCGACTTCCTGGAACGCGGCGAGCACCGTCTGGCGGTAGTCGGCCACGGTCTGGTCGTAGGCCGCCACCGCCTGCGCCTTGGCCGCGCTGCGCAGGCCACCGTCGAACAGCGTGCCGGCCAGCGCCGGGCCGATCGACCACACGCGGTCCGGCAGCGACAGCCACCGCGCCAGCGTGCTGGCGGAAAGGCCGCCGGTGGCCGATAGCGACAGCTTGGGGTAATACGCCGCCTGGGCCACGCCGATTTGCGCATTGGCCGCGGCCATGCGGCGCTCGGCCGCGCCGATATCGGGCCGGCGTTCCAGCAGCGCCGACGGCACCGCGACAGGCACGCGCGGCACGGCGGCGGCATAGTCCTGCGGCGTGATGGAGAGGTCGGCTGGCGGTTTGCCAGTCAGGATGGCGATGGCGTGCTCGAGCTGCGCGCGCGTGATCTGGATATCGATCTGCTGCGCCTGCGCGGACTTGAGCTGGGTCTCGGATTGCAGCACGTCCGAGCGCTGGGCGGTGCCGGCTGCGTACTGGTTGCGCACCAGCTGCAGGGATTTCTCGTAGTCGACTACCGTGCGGTCAAGCAAGGCCTTCTGCTGGTCGGCGATGCGCAGCAGGAAATAGCTCTGCGCCAGCGTGGACTGGGTCGACAGCAAGGTCGAAGCCAGGTCGGACTGGCTGGCCTGCGCGCTGGCYTCGCTGCTTTCCACCTGCCTGCGCACGCGGCCCCACACATCGATCTCCCAGCTGGCCGACAGCGTGGCGTTCTGGCTGTTGCCGATCAGGCCGCTGCTGCCCTTCGAGCGGCTCAGCCCGGCCGATGCGCCCACCGTGGGGAAGTAGCCGGCGCGCGCCGATTGCAGCGCGGCCAGCGCTTGCCGGTACTGCGCCTCGGCCGCCTTGATGTTCTGGTTGGATACCTGCACCTGCGACATCAGCGTGTCGAGTGCCGGATCGCTGAACACCGCCCACCAGTTGCTGCGCGCGCTGGCATCCTGCGGCTCGGCCGGCTTCCACTCGCCCCACTGCGAGGTGTCGGCGGGTGCTTCCTTGAAGGCCGGGGTGGTGGGCGCGTCCGGCCGCTTGTAGTCGGGACCCACGGCGCAGCCGCCCAGCAGCAGGGCACAGGCTGCCGTCAGCACGGTCGCGGGGACGCAGAGGGCGGGGAGGCGAAGAAAAGCGTTCATGGATCGCATTCAGGGTTCGAGGCTGGCCGTGGCCGCAGGCACCGCGGAGCGGCGCTGGCGCCAGGCTTTCACCTTCAGGCGCCAGCGGTCCAGCGTCAGGTAGACCACGGGCGTCGTGTAGAGCGTCAGCAGCTGGCTGACCACCAGCCCGCCGACGATGGAGATGCCCAGCGGCGCGCGCAGCTCGGCGCCGTCGCCGTGGCCGATCGCCAGGGGTATCGCGCCCAGCAGGGCGGCCATGGTGGTCATCAGGATCGGGCGGAAACGCAGCAGGCAGGCGCGGTAAATGGCGTCATGCGGCGACAGGCCCTCGCGCCGTTCGGCGTCGATGGCGAAGTCGATCATCATGATGGCGTTCTTCTTGACGATGCCGATCAGCAGGATCACGCCGATCAGCGCGATGATGCTGAAGTCCGTGCCCGAGGCCAGCAGCGCCAGCAGCGCGCCCACGCCGGCCGACGGCAGCGTGGACAGGATGGTGAGCGGATGCACATAGCTCTCGTACAGCATGCCGAGCACGATATAGATGGTGATCAGCGCGGCCAGGATCAGCAGCGGCTGGCTCTTGAGCGAATCCTGGAAGGCCTTGGCGCTGCCCTGGAAGTTGGCCTGCAGCGTCTCCGGYACGCCAATGCGCGCCATCGCATCCTTGACCAACTCCGTGGCCTGCGATAGCGAGACGCCCTCGGCCAGGTTGAAGGAGATGGTGGAGGCCGCGAACTGGCCCTGGTGATTGACGCCCAGCGGCGTGCTGGTGGGCGTGAACCGCGCGAAGGCCGACAGCGGCACCCGCTTGCCGCCGCCAGTGACCACATAGATATCCTGGAGCGCATGCGGGCCTTCCAGGTACTCGGGGCTGAGCTCCATCACCACCCGGTACTGGTTGAGCGGATTGTAGATGGTGGACACCAGGCGCTGGCCGAAGGCATCGTTGAGCACCGCATCGATCTGCTGCGCGGAAACACCGAGCTTGGACGCGGTGTCCCGGTCGATGATCACCGAGGTCTGCAAGCCCTTGTCGTTGGTGTCGGTGTCGACGTCTTCCAGCCCCTTGAGGTTGGAGATGGCCGCGCGCACCTTGGGCTCCCACTCGCGCAATACGTCGAGATCGTCCGACTGCAGCGTGAACTGGTAGGCCGAGCTGCTTTGGCGCCCGCCAATGCGGATGTCCTGCACCGAGGTCAGGAACAGGCTGGCGCCGGGCTCCTTGGCCAGCTTGACCCGCAGCCGGGCCACGATGGCGTCGGCCGGCTCGCGCTCTGAAATCGGCTTGAGCGTGACGAACATCTGGCCGGTATTGCGTTGCGAGCCGCCGGTGAAGCCCGTCACATTGACCACCGCCGGATCGGACTGCACGATCTTGATGAAGTTGTCGAGCTTGGGCCGCATGGCCTGGAACGAGGTGGCCTGGTCGGCGCGGATAAAGCCGATCAGGCGCCCCGTATCCTGCTGCGGGAAGAAGCCCTTGGGCACGATCGTGTAGAGCCAGACATTGAGGCCGATGGTGGCCAGCAGCACCAGCCACACCAGCGTGCTGTGGCGCAGCGCCACCGCCAACGTGCGTGCGTACCCATCGTGCATCCAGGCGAACATCCGCTCGCTGGCGCGGTAGAGGCGGCCCTGGCGCTCGGGGCGCACCGGCTTGAGCAGGCGTGCGCACATCATCGGCGTGGCCGTGAGCGAGACCACCAGCGACACCAGGATCGACACCGACAAGGTGATGGCGAACTCCTGGAACAGGCGCCCGACGATGCCGCCCATCATCAGCAGCGGGATAAACACCGCGATCAGCGACAAGCTCATCGACAGCACCGTGAAGCCGACTTCGCGCGAGCCCTTGAGCGCGGCTTCGAGCGGTTTCATGCCTTCCTCGATGTGCCGCGAGATGTTCTCCAGCACCACGATGGCGTCATCCACCACGAAGCCGGTGGCGACCGTGAGCGCCATCAGCGACAGGTTGTTGAGCGAGAAGCCGGCCAGGTACATCACCGAGAAGGTGCCGATCAGCGACACCGGCACCGCCACGCTAGGGATCAGCGTGGCGCGCACATTGCGCAGGAACAGGAACACCACCATGATCACCAGCGCCACCGAGATCATCAGGGTGTGCTCCACCTCGCGCAGCGAACCGCGGATGGTGGGGGTGCGGTCCATCATCACTTCCATCTTGATGGCGGACGGGATCATCTGCTGCAGCGACGGCAGCATCTCGGTGACGCGGTCCACCGTCTCGATGATGTTGGCGCCTGGCGAGCGGTTGAGCACCAGCAGCACCGAGGGCTGGCCGTTGGCGGAGCCGGCGTTGCGCACGTCCTGCACCGAGTCGGTCACCTTGGCCACGTCCGACAGCCGCACCGGCACGGCGAAGGAGTTCGGGCCGCCCTTGCTGGTGTTGCCGCCGGTGGCGCCGGTGCTGATGGTGGTGGTGCCGCTGCTGGTGGTCAGCGTGGTGGTGGTGACGCCGTTGACGGTCTTGGTGCTCACGCCGCCGCCCGCGGTGGCGTTGGCCGTGCTGGCGATCAGCGCACCGGCCGAGGCCGACGAGTAGGTGCCCGGCGTGGCGTAGCGGACGATCAGCGGCATGTAGTCCGCCGCCTTCATGGCCTGGTCGTTGGCGTAGACCTGCCAGTTGGTGGTGGTGTTTTCGAGCGAGCCGAGCGGACGGTTGGCGTTGGTGGCGCTGATGGTGTTGCGCACATCCTCCAGCGAGACACCGTACTTGTTGAGCGCCGTGGGGTTGAGCTCCACCCGCACCGCCGGCAGCGACGAGCCGCCGATGGTGACCTGGCCCACGCCCTCGATCTGCGACAGCTTCTGCGCCAGGATGGTCGAGGCCGCATCGTAGAGCTGGCCGCGCGTCATGGTGGGCGAAGTCAGCGCGATGATCATGATCGGCGCATCGGCCGGGTTGACCTTGCGGTACGTCGGGTTGCTCGGCAGGCTGGTGGGCAGCGTGGCGCGCGAGGCATTGATGGCGGCCTGCACGTCGCGCGCGGCGCCGTCGATGTCGCGCGAGAGCTCGAACTGCATCGTGATGCGGGTCGAGCCCAGCGAACTGCTGGAGGTGATCTCGGTGACGCCGGCAATGGCGCCCAGGGCGCGTTCCAGCGGCGTGGCCACGGTGGCGGCCATGGTCTCGGGGCTGGCGCCGGGYAGCGAGGCGGACACCGAGATGGTGGGGAAATCCACCTGCGGCAGCGGCGACACCGGCAGCAGCCGCAGCGCCGCCAGCCCCGCCAGCAGGATGCCGATGGTCAGCAGCGCGGTGGCGACCGGGCGATGGATGAAGGTGGCCGACAGGTTCATTACGGCCTCGGCTCCGGAGCGTGCCCAGCTTCACTGCCACCTGCGCCACCACCTGCGCCGCCACTCGTGTCGTCGCCAAACCGGCGCTGGCGCCAGGCTTTCAGGCGCGTTGCCACGCTGTCGAACGCCAGGTAGATCACCGGCGTGGTGAACAGCGTCAGCACCTGGCTGACCAGCAGGCCGCCCACCATGGTGATGCCCAGCGGACGGCGCAGCTCCGAGCCGATGCCGGTGCCCAGCATCAGCGGCAGCGCCGCCAGCAGGGCCGCCATGGTGGTCATCAGGATGGGGCGCAAGCGCAGCAGGCAGGCCTGGAAGATGGCCTCGCGCGGCGCCATGCCGCCCTCGCGCTCGGCCTCGAGCGCGAAGTCGATCATCATGATGGCGTTCTTCTTGACGATACCGATCAGCAGGATGATGCCGATGATCGCGATGATGCCCAGGTCCTGGCCCGAGACCAGCAGCGCCAGCAGCGCGCCCACGCCGGCCGAGGGCAGGGTGGAGAGGATGGTCACGGGATGGATGGTGCTCTCATAGAGCACGCCCAGCACGATGTACATCGTGATCACCGCGGCCAGGATCAGCCACAGCGTGTTGGACAGCGAAGCGCGGAAGGCCAGCGCGGCGCCCTGGAAATCCGTCTGCATCGAGATCGGCAGGCCGATTTCCTGCTCGACCTTGGCGATCTTGTCGACCGCGGCGCCGAGCGATTCGCCCGGTGCCAGGTTGAACGAGATGGTGGCCGAAGGGAACTGGCCCTGGTGGTTKATCACCAGCGGCCCGGTGCGCTCGCTGATGCGCGCGAACGCGCCCAGCGGCACCTGCCCGCCGGAGGAGGAGGGCAGGCGCAGCTCCGCCAGCGACTGCGGATCGGTGCGGAACTGCGGCATGGCCTCCAGTACCACGCGGTACTGGCTCGCCTGCGTGAAGATGGTCGACACCAGGCGCTGGCCGAAGGCGCTGTACAGCGCGCTGTCGATCACCGCGGTGGTGATGCCAAAGCGCGCCGCGGCGTCGCGGTCGATATCCACATAGGCGCGCAGGCCGTTGTTCTGCTGGTCGCTGGCCACGTCGCGCAGTTCCGGCTCCAGCTTCAGGCGCTCGACCAGTCTCGGCACCCAGGTGGCCAGCGTGGCGGGGTCCGGGTCCTGCACGGTGAACTGGTACTGCGTGCGTGCCACGCGGTCCTCGATGGTCAGGTCCTGCACCGGCTGGGTGTAGAGCGAAACACCGCCGAGCTTGTCGACCGCGGCCTGCAGGCGGCGCGTCACGTCCTCGATGGAGTCGCTGCGCTGGTCCTTGGGCTTCAGGTTGATCAGGAGGCGCCCGGCGTTGAGCGTGGTATTGGTGCCGTCGACCCCGATGAAGGAGGACAGGCTCTCCACCGCCGGGTCTTCCAGCACCACCTTGGCCACTGCCTGCTGCTTCGCTGCCATGGCGGGGAACGAGGTGGTCTGGGACGCTTCGGTAATGCCCTGGATCACGCCGGTGTCCTGCACCGGGAAGAAGCCCTTGGGCACCAGCATGTACAGCAGCACGGTCAGCACCATGGTGCCGATGGCGACCAGCAAGGTGAGCTTCTGGCGGTCCAGCACCCATTCCAGCGCGCGGCCGTAGCGGTCGATCACGTTGTCGAAGAAGCGGCCGCTGGCGCGGTGAAAGCGCG
The DNA here is from genome assembly GCF_056399905.1 of Cupriavidus sp. 01L46. Lineage (NCBI taxonomy): Bacteria > Pseudomonadati > Pseudomonadota > Betaproteobacteria > Burkholderiales > Burkholderiaceae > Cupriavidus > Cupriavidus sp. 01L46. The sequence goes on along the minus strand of NZ_JBFTSF010000073.1, from coordinate 7,125 downwards.
AGAGCTTCTCATCGGGCACATGGTGCAGCAGGCGCGCGCACATCATCGGCGTAAGCGTCAGCGAGACCACCGCCGAGATCAGGATCGACACCGCCAGCGTGATGGCGAACTCGCGGAACAGGCGCCCGACCACATCGCCCATGAACAGCAGGGGGATCAGCACGGCCACCAGCGAGAACGTCAGCGAGATGATGGTGAAGCCAATCTGCTTGGACCCCTTGAGCGCCGCCTCCATGGGCGAATCGCCCTTCTCGATGTAGCGCATGATGTTCTCGATCATCACGATCGCATCGTCCACCACGAAGCCGGTGGCAATGGTCAGCGCCATCAGCGTCAGGTTGTTGATCGAGAAGCCCGCCAGGTACATCACGCCGAAGGTGCCCACCAGCGACAGCGGCACCGCCACGCCCGGGATGATGGTGGCGGGCACATTGCGCAGGAAGACGAAGATCACCATCACCACCAGCGCGACCGCCAGCAGCAGCTCGAACTCCACGTCGCGCACCGAGGCGCGGATGGTGGTGGTGCGGTCGGTCAGCAGCTGCACCTTGACCGAGGCCGGCAGCGCGTTCTGCAATTGCGGCAGCAGGGCCTTGATGCGGTCCACCACCTCGATCACATTGGCGCCGGGCTGGCGCTGGATGCTCAGCACGATGGCCGGCTTGTCGTTGGCCCAGGCCGCCAGGCGGCTGTTCTCGGGCCCGTCGACGATGTTGGCCACATCGGTGATGCGGATCGGCGCGCCCTTCTGGTAGCCGACGATGATCTGGCGGTACTCGTCGGCGGACTTGAGCTGGTCGTTGGCATCGATGGTGGAGGCGCGCGCGGGGCCGTCGAAGCTGCCCTTGGCGCCGTTGACGTTGGCGCTGCCGATCGCCGTGCGCAGGTCGTCGATCGACATGCCGAGCGCGGCCAGCGCGGTCGGGTTGGCCTGGATGCGCACTGCCGGGCGCTGCCCGCCGCTGATGCTCACCAGCCCCACGCCCTGCAGCTGCGAGATCTTCTGCGCCACGCGGGTGTCCACCATGTCCTGCAGCTTGGGCAGCGGCATGGTGTCGGACGTCATGGCCAGCGTCATGATCGGCGCGTCGGCCGGGTTKACCTTGCTGTAGACCGGTGGCATCGGCAAGTCCGCCGGCAGCAGGTTGCCGCCGGCGTTGATGGCGGCCTGCACCTCTTGCTCGGCCACGTCCAGCGACAGCGTGAGCTCGAACTGCAGCGTGATCACCGAGGCGCCGCCCGAGGATGACGACGACATCTGCTTGAGGCCCGGCATCTGGCCGAACTGGCGCTCCAGCGGCGCCGTGATGGACGAGGTCATCACGTCCGGGCTGGCGCCCGGATACAGGGTGGTGACCTGGATGGTCGGGTAATCGACCTCCGGCAGCGCCGACAGCGGCAGCAGCTTGAAGGCCACCAGGCCCGACAGCAGGATGGCGACCATCAGCAGCGCGGTGGCGACCGGCCGCTCGATGAACAGGCGTGAGGGATTCATGCTGGGTCCTTACTGCGGCCGCTGGGGCGCAGCGCCGGCCGGGGCGCCAGTGCTGGCGCCRCCATCCGTTGCCGCCGCGCTCGCGCCGTCGCKGTGACGCCGCCCTTCACCGTGCACACCTGAGGCGCCCGAGGCGCTCGAGGCGCTCGGTACGCCCGAGGCGCCGGCCGCGCCGCTGGCGCCACCATCGCGGCGCCGTCCGCGCCCGCGCGGCGCGCTGGCCGGTACCAGCGCGGCGGCGCGCGCCGCCGGGTCCACGGTTTCCACCGTCATGCCTTCCTTGAGCCGGTCGGCGCCGTCGATCACCACGCGCTGGCCGGGCTGCAGGCCCTTGGTCACCACGGTGCGCTCGCCGTCGCTCGGGCCGAGCGCGATAACCTGGACCTTGACCTTGCTGCCGTCRTCSACCACATAGACAAAAGTGCCTTGCTGGCCGCGCTGGATCGCCGCCACCGGTACCACGGTGGCGTCCTCGATCGTGTCCACCTTGGTGCGCATGTTGACGAACTGGTTCGGGAACAGCAGGCCGTCCTGGTTCTGGAAGATCGCCTTGAGCTTGACCGTGCCGGTGGTGGTGTCGATCTGGTTGTCGGTGGTCAGCAGCGTGCCATCAGCCAGGCGGTTGCGGGCCTGGCGGTCCCAGGCCTGCACGGGAATGGTCTCGCCCGCGTGCAGACGCTTGAGCACCGACGGCAGGTTGTCTTCAGGGATGGTGTAGAGCACCGCGATCGGCTGGATCTGGGTGATCAGGGCGATGCCGCTGGTGTCGCTGGTGCTGATGATATTGCCCGGGTCGACCTGGCGCAGGCCGATGCGGCCGGAGGCCGGCGCCATGATGCGGGTGTAGCCCAGTTGCAGGCGGGCGCTGTCCACATTGGCCTGGTCGGTCTTGACCACGCCTTCATACTGGCGCACCAGGGCGTCCTGGGTGTCTACCTGCTGRCTGGAGATGGAATCCTGGCCGAGCAGCGTGCGGTAGCGCTTCTGGTCCAGGCGGGCGTTTTCCAGCAAGGCACGGTCGCGCGCCAGCGTGCCCACGGCCTGGTCCAGCGTGGCCTGGAACGGGCGTGGGTCGATCTCGGCAAGCACGTCGCCGGCCTTGACCATCTGGCCCTCCTTGAACAGGACCTTGAGCAGAGGGCCCGACACCTGGGCCCGCACGGTCACATTGGCCACGGGCGTGACATTGCCCAGGCCGTTGAGGATGACGTCCATATTACGCTTGGCCACGGTGCTGACCACCACCGGCGAGCGCTGGCCGCCGGGACCCCCAGGGCCACTGGGGCCGCCAGGGCCGCCAGGGCCACCACGGCTGCCGTTAGTGCCGCCGGGCGCGCCCGCGGCACCGGCGGCGGGCGTACGATGCTTGTACCAATACCAGCCTCCGCCGGCCAGCAGCAGGATCAGCGCGGCGGCAATCAGTTTGCGGCGGTGCGAGGCAGCCTTGGGCGGCGGTGGCAGCTTAGCCGGTTGATGTTCTTCGGGGTTGGCCATGACCGGATCCTGGGAGCGACGCGTCAACAAAAACGCGTTTGAACGATGTTCGGGGTTTGAGAGGCAGAAGTATGCCGCAACGCCGTCGGCACGTGCCGCTCGCAGCACGCGGCTTCATGCGCGACTACGCGCTGGCCGGGCGGCGTCGGGCGGGGCCGTCCTGACCGGCGACCGCCGGCAACGGCAACATAAGCGAAGGATAATGCGCCTTGGCGGCACCCATGTTTCAGCGCGGGCGGCCAATCTTACAGATCATTACCAGCAGCCCGGGTGTAATGCCTTGAAACAATTCGCCCGGATTGCCGCGCCCAGCCTAGCTATCATCTGCCTATGCGAGCCAATCAGCCTACCCAAATCCTCGTCGTGGACGACGATCCCGAACTCCGCGACCTGCTGCGCGAATACCTCACCCAGCAGGGCTTTGCCGTGTCCGTGCTGCACGATGGCGAAGGCTTGCAGGGACGCCTGGAGCGCGAGCGCCCCGCCCTGATCGTGCTCGACCTGATGATGCCCAAGGTGGATGGGCTGACCGCATTGCGCAACCTGCGTGCCAAGAACGACGACATTCCCGTGATCCTGCTGACCGCGCGCAGCGACGAGATCGACCGCATCGTGGGGCTGGAGATCGGCGCGGACGATTATCTCGGCAAGCCATTCTCGCCGCGCGAGCTGCTGGCGCGGATCAATGCCGTGCTGCGCCGCAAGCTGGCCCGCCCCGCGGCTGCGCCGGAAGACCGCGAGGGCATGGCCTTCGGGCCGTTCCGCGTCAACTTCCGCCAGCGCTCGCTGGCGCGCAGCGGCGACCCGGTGGCGATCAGCGATACCGAGTTCGCGCTGCTCAAGCTGCTGTTGATGCACCCGCTTGAGGTGCTGTCGCGCGAGCGCATCGTGGAGCTGATGTACGGCACCGCGAGCGGCATCAGCGACCGCGGCATCGATGTCCAGATCTGGCGCCTGCGCCGCTTGCTCGACGAAGACGCCCAGCGTCCCCGCTACATCCAGACGGTACGGGGGCGCGGTTATACCTTCGTGCCCGACGAAGCCGAAGACATCGCCCAATGAAGCTGCGCATCGATACGCTGTTCGGACGCATCGCGCTGCTGATCGCAGCGGTGCTGGTGCTGAGCCATTTCTCCTGGCTTGCGATCCTGCGCATGGATCGCCGCCAGCAGCAGGTGGATTACTCCGTCGAGCAGATGATGTTCCAGTTCGACAGCATCCAGCGCGCGCTTGCCGCCCAGCCGCCCATCAAGCTGCCAAGCCTGGTGGAAGTGGCCAGCGAGGCCAGCGCGGCCGAGCACACCGTGGCGGCCAAGGGCCGGGCGCGACGGCTGGTCGAGCAGTTCTCTCAGCGCATGCCGCCTGGGACCCAGGTACGGCTCGAGGAAGACCAGACCACGCGCATCTGGGTCAAGCTGCCACACCGGCAGGACTGGATTGCCATGCCTGCGCTATGGGTGGTCAACCCGCCGCCCGACAACCGCCTGCTGCCTGGCGTGATCCTGGTGGTCGGCGTAGCCATGGCGGTGGCCTTGCTGATTGCCTGGCAGATCCAGCGCCCGGTGCGCGACATGGCCGCCGCGGCCGAGCAGCTGTCGCGCCAGCACAGCGTCAAGCCGCTGCGTGAGCGCGGCCCGCACGAGCTGCGCCAGTTGATCGTGCGCTTCAACCGCATGATGGCTGACCTGACCCGCATCGACCAGGAGCGCAATACGATGCTTGCCGGCATCGCCCACGATCTCAAGACGCCGCTGGCGCGGTTGCGGTTGCGCGCCGAGATGCTGGCCGACCCGAAGGCCGCGGCCGGCGTCACGCGCGATGTCGAGTCCATGTCCGCCATCGTCGAGCAGTTCCTGACCTTTGCCCAAAGCGGCGAGCCCGCGGCGCGGCCGGTGCCGGTCGATCGCCGCATCGGCGAGCTGGCCGCCTCGCTGGCCGAGCAGGACAAGTCGGTGGAGGTCTCGCTGATGGCGGGCGAGGGCTTCCGCATGATCGCCACCCAGCTCGACCGTATCGTCGGCAACCTGGTCGACAACGCCTATGCCTACGGGGCAGCGCCGGTGCTGCTCAGCACCTCGCGCCAGGCCGATGGCTGGCACATGGTGGTGGAAGACCATGGCGAAGGCATTCCGCCAGATGCCATGGAAAAGGTCACCCTGCCGTTCGTGCGGCTGGACCCGGCGCGCGGCGGCAATGCGCACTCGGGCCTGGGCCTGGCCATCGTCGACCGGCTGGTGCGCCAGGCGGGCGGCCGCCTGGCGCTGGCAAACCGGGACGAGGGCGGCCTGCGGGTGGAAATGGTGTTTCCGTTCGCGGCGCTGGCACAAGCGGCCTGAGCACCGGCCGCCGGACGGCGGCGTCCCGGCTCGTATCAGATCTGGAACACATTCAGGCGGTTTTCCCCTGCGCGGGGGCTGCCTGCTGACGCCATGCCCACGCCGGCCATATGCTGGCTGGCGTGGTACGCAGCTTGCTGCGAGTAGTTGCTCTATGCGCTTTGGCAACGCGTAGCGCGAATCCACTTGATCAGGAGACGCATCATGGCAACTTTCGTCACGCTTCTAAACTTCACCGACCAAGGAATCCGTACCGTCAAGGACACAACCAAGCGCGCCGCGGCCGTTCGCGAAATGGCGAAGGCAAGCGGCATCGAAATGAAAGATATCTTCTGGACGCTCGGTCAATATGACCTGGTAGCGACCTTTACCGCGCCTGACGATGCCACCATGACCGCATTCGGCCTTGCCCTGGGCATGGCGGGCAACGTCCGCAGCCAGACGCTGCGTGCCTTCTCCGCTGACGAGATGAGCGGCATCCTCAGCAAGCTGCCGTAGCCACTTGCCAGCCGGCATGAAAAAGCCCGCATCACTGTGCGGGCTTTTTACTGTCTGACCCGGCGTTCAGGCGCCGGGCGCCTTTTTCTTCTCGCCGATGCGGCTTTCCTTGCCGGCCAGCAGCTTTTCGATGTTAGCGCGATGCCGCACCACCAGCAGCACGCTGATCGCGAATACCGCGCCGGCGATCACGTCCACCCCCGACATCAGGACGTAGAAGAAGGGCGCAAAGATCGCCGACACCAGCGCCGCCAGCGACGAGTAGCGGAAGAAGAAGGCCACGATCAGCCAGGTTGCCATCGTGCCCGCGCCCAGCAGCGGGTCGACGGCAAACAGGATGCCGGCCGCGGTGGCCACGCCCTTGCCGCCCGCAAAGCGGAAGAACACCGGGAACAGGTGGCCCAGGAACACCGCTGCCGCCACCAGCGCGATGCCCGTGTCGTCGACGCCGTACGCCGGGCCGAAGCGCTGCGCCAGCCAGACCGCCAGCCAGCCCTTCAAGGCATCGCCGATCAACGTCAGGATGGCGGCCTTCTTGTTGCCGCTGCGCAGCACGTTGGTAGCGCCGGGGTTGCCGGAGCCATAGGTGTGCGGATCGGGCAGGCGCATGGCCTTGCTGACCACGACGGCAAAGGAAATGGAGCCGATCAGGTAGGCGGCTAGTGCGAAGATCAGATTGGCCATGTGGGGATTGGGGGTTTGAGGCTGGCGGGATTGTAGCGTGGAAGGGGATTGGGAGGGGTGGGGGGATGGGTTGGTCGCTGTTTCTTTGGGCGGCGATGGTTTTTGGACCCAAGAGCCATACGACATCCCCCTGCGGGGGCTGCCGGTCACTTTTCTTTGACCGGCAAAGAAAACTAACGAAAAGAAAGCCGCCCTGCCGGGAGCAGAGCAATAAGGCTGTTTTTGCCTCGGTGATTGCGTCGTACGGCCCGGAGTGTTGGCTGGCGTGTCCAACCGGCCCAAAGGACATCGCAACTGCATGATCCATGGGTTACGTCGTGCGGCCCCTGACCTCGTGTGCGGTGACCATTCCCACATCTGCCGTTCGCGGCGCGAGGGGCTGCGCCGTTTCGGGTGTGGCTGGTTTCGTGCTTTTGTCTCGGAGGACGAGCGCCGTGAGGTACGAGCACGGCCCCGCGAACCGGGCCACGGTGCCCACCACGAAACCAGGGGAGTTGATAGCAAGGTGCCGCTCGCGCCGGTACGGCAGGGCATCAAATGGCCGGGCAGCCACCGCCAGAGACAAAACCACGAAACCACCAAGTCAGGCAGGATCGTGGCGCTCCGCACCGCGAACGG
>NZ_JBFTSF010000072.1:0-25047 GCF_056399905.1 Cupriavidus sp. 01L46 | reverse complement strand
GTATAGCAGGCCACCCGGAAGCCAGCCGCATGGGCTGCCTGGATGACCTCGGCGGTAAGCTCGCGATGGTTGGCATCGAGCGCCACGCAGTCCAGCCGGCGCAGCCGCTCCAGCCAGTCGGGCGGTAGCTTGTCCAGCAGCAGCGCGCGCGGCAGGCCAGGCGCGGCCTTGCGGGCCGCTTCCAGCGACTCTTCCGAGAATGACGACAGCAGCGGCAGCAMATCGCTGCCGGCCCACAGTGCCTGCGCGTCGAGGGCTACCGCCGCGCCGGTGCGCCATTCCGCGCCGGGCACGGGCTTGATCTCGATATTGACGAAGAAGCCGTTGGCACGGGTATAGCGGGCAATCGCCGCCAGCGTGGGCACTGGCTCGCCGGCATAGGCAGGGCTGTGCCAGCTGCCCGCGTCCAGCATGGCGATCTCGCCCAGCGTCAGCGCATCGGCCCGCCCCTGGCCGTTAGTGGTGCGGTCCAGTGTCGCGTCGTGCAGCAGCACCGGGCGTCCGTCGCCCGACAGCTTCACGTCGAACTCGAACATGCGGTAGCCAAACGATGCGCCGTGGCGGAACGCCGCCAGGGTGTTCTCGGGTGCGAGCTTGCCCGCGCCACGATGGGCAACATGGCGCGGATAGGGCCAGGCGGCTAGGGTCATGTCAGGCCTCGATGCGCTTGCCGGAATCGGTGTCGAAGAAATGCAGGTGCTCGGCCGTGGCCGTGATCGGCAGGCGATCGCCGCCGCGCACCGGCATGTTGCTGTCCAGCCGCACCACCACCGGCTGGCCGCCCAGCGTGCCATACGCAAAGGAGTCGGCGCCGAGCGCCTCGACCAGCCGGACCTCGATCTCGGCGATCGCCTCGTGCGCCGCGCACGGCTCGATATGCTCTGGACGCAGGCCCAGCAGCGCGCGCTCGGGCAAGTGCAGGCCCATCGGCAGGTGGCCAAGGGTGGCGGGCGCGCCTTGCGCGCCCGGCTTCTGCTCCACGCGCATCTGCGCTTCGCCCTGCCCGCCATTGGTCCGCGCCACCGGGACCAGATTCATCGGCGGCGAGCCGATAAAGCTGGCCACGAAGGTGCTGGCCGGGCGTGCGTAGACTTCCAGCGGCGTGCCGATCTGCTCCACGCGCCCGCCATTGAGCACCATCATGCGGTCCGCCAGCGTCATGGCCTCGACCTGATCGTGGGTCACGTACATGCTGGTGGTGCGCAGGCGGCGGTGCAACTCTTTCAACTCCAGGCGCATCTGCACGCGCAGCTTGGCGTCGAGGTTGGACAGCGGCTCGTCGAACAGGAACACGGCAGGCTCACGCACGATCGCGCGGCCCATGGCCACACGCTGGCGCTGGCCGCCCGACAGCGCACGGGGCCTGCGCTCCAGCAGGGGCGCCAGTTCCAGGATGCCGGCGGCATGCTTGACGCGCTGCTCGATCTCGCTCTTGTCCATGCCGCGGATCTTCAGCCCGTAGGCCATGTTGTCGTACACGCTCATATGCGGGTAGAGCGCGTAGTTCTGGAACACCATGGCGATGTCCCGCTCGGCGGGCTCGAGGCTATTGACAACCTTGTCGCCAATATGCACCTCGCCGCCGCTGATGGCTTCCAGCCCGGCCACCATGCGCAGCAGCGTGGACTTGCCACAGCCCGAGGGGCCGACGATGACGATGAACTMGCCATCGTTGATTTCCATATCGATGCCGTGCACAACCTTGACGTTGCCGGCGTAAGTTTTCTGTACGTTGCGAAGCGACAGTTTTGCCATTGCTATTCTTTCTCGCTGGGCAAGCGTGGCGGGCGCGTCATCCAATGAGCGCCCCGCCCCACCCGCTTATTTTTCAGTTTCGACCAGGCCCTTGACGAACCACTTCTGCATCAGCACCACCACGATCGCGGGAGGCACCATGGCCAGCATCACGGTGGCCATCACCAGGTTCCAGTCGGTCGCGGCATCCCCGGAGCGGGAGATCATCTGCGTGACGCCCACCACCACCGGCGTCATCGACTTCTGCGTGGTGATCAGGAGCGGCCACAGGTACTGGTTCCAGCCGTAGATGAACTGGATCACAAAGAGCGCCGCGATGCTGGTCTTGGACAGCGGCAGCACCACGTCCTTGAAGAAGCGCAGCGGCCCGGCACCGTCGATGCGCGCGGCCTCGGCCAGCTCATCCGGAATGGTCAGGAAGAACTGGCGGAACAGGAAGGTCGCGGTCGCCGAGGCGATGATCGGGATGGTCAGGCCGAAGTAGCTGTCCAGCATGCCGAGATCGGACACCACCTTGTAGGTCGGCAGGATCCGCACTTCCACCGGCAGCATCAGCGTGATGAAGATCATCCAGAAAAAGGTCTTGCGCAGCGGGAACTGGAAGTACACCACCGCGAAGGCCGAGATGATCGAAATGGTGATCTTGCCCAGCGCGATGCCCAGCGCCATGATCAAGCTGTTCAACATCATGGTGGAGACCGGCGAGGCGGCATTGCCCACGCCGGCTACCAGCACGGTGCGATAGTTCTCCAGAAGATGGCTGCCCGGCAGCAGCGTCATCGGTGCCTGCAGCACCTCGTCGGCAGTCAGCGTCGAGGCAACAAAAGTGACATAGACAGGGAAAGCCACTACCACTACGCCCAGCACCAGCATCAGGTGCGAGAGAAAATCTAGAAAGGGTCGTCGTTCTACCATTTTGCCAATCCTTCAGTACTGCACCTTGCGTTCCACGTAGCGGAACTGCACCACCGTGAGAACAATCACGATCCCCATCAGCACGACCGACTGCGCGGCCGAGCCGCCGATATCGAGGCCGCGGAAGCCATCCTGGTAGACCTTGTAGACCAGCGTATTGGTAGCGTTGACGGGGCCGCCATGCGTCACCGCGTCGATAATGGCAAAGGTGTCGAAGAAGGCGTACACCACATTGATCACCATCAGGAAGAACGTGGTCGGCGACAGTAACGGGAATATGATCGACCAGAACCGGCGCCAAGGCCCCGCGCCATCGATGGCGGCTGCCTCGATCAGCGATTTAGGGATGCTCTGCAAGCCGGCCAGGAAGAACAGGAAGTTGTAGCTGATCTGCTTCCACGCTGCGATCAGCACCACGAGCAGCATGGCCTGGTTGCTATTGAGCAGGAAGTTCCAGTCCACACCGAACCGATGCAGCGCGTAGGACACCACGCCCAGGGTCGGGTTGAACATGAACATCCACAGCACGCCCGCCACCGCCGGCGCCACGGCATACGGCCAGATCAGCAGCATCTTGTAGCCACTGGCGCCCCGCACCACGCGATCGGCAAAGTAGGCAAGCATCAGCGAGACCGTCAGCCCGACCAGCGTCACCCCGACGGCGAACACGCCCGTGACGCGAAACGAGTTCAGGTACTGCGCATCACTGAACAGATCGCGGAAGTTCTCCAGGCCAACGAACTGGAGATCAATACCAAAGGCATCCTGCCGCAGCACAGACTGGTACAGCGCCTGTCCGGCCGGCCAAAAAAAGAAGATCAGCGTCACCGCCATCTGCGGAAGCACCAGCAGATAAGGCAACCATGAAGATCGGAATACGACCCGTTTTTCCATCACGCATCCAAGCCACCGCTATGCGCGGCGCGTCATCAGCCATAGCCAGTGCGGCGAGGCTGCCGCACAAACCAAAGACGGAGGCACAGCCTCCGCCTCCCAAACACTCAATAAGCTGCAGCGCTTATTCGCGGACCGTCTTCTGGAAACGCTCCAGCAATTCATTGCCGCGCGCAACCGCCGAATCCAGTGCCTCCTTAGGTTGCTTCTTGCCGGTCCACACCGCTTCAAGCTCTTCGTCGATCACCGTACGGATCTGCGGGAAGTTGCCCAGGCGGATGCCGCGCGACTTGTCGGTGGTCTTGACGATCATCTGCTTGACCGCCACGTCTGCGCCGGGGTTCTTCTCATAGAAGCCCGATTTCTTGGTGAGTTCGTAGGCTGCCGTCGTCACCGGCAGGTAGCCGGTCGACTGGTGCCAGTCGGCCTGCACCTCGGGGCGCGACAGATAGGTGAAGAACTTGGCTACGCCCTTGTACTCCTCGGCCTTCTTGCCGCCCATCACCCACAACGAAGCGCCGCCGATAATGGTGTTTTGCGGGGCGCCCGGCACGCCTTGCTCGTACGGCAGCTGCGCCACGGTGAAATCGAACTTGGCGTTCTTGCGGATATTCGCCAGCGCCGCCGAGGAACCGGTCAGCATGGCGCACTGGCCGGCAATAAACTTTGCCTTCGGCTCGTCCTTGCGGCCGCCGTAGACAAAGTAGCCCTTCTGCTGCATGTCGAGCAGGTTGGCAATATGCTTGACGTGCAGCGGCGAATTGAACACCAGGCGCGCGCCCGTGCCACCGAAACCATTGTTCTCGGTGGCGAACAAAACGTTGTGCCAGGCCGAGAAGCTTTCCAGCTGCACCCACGACTGCCAGTCGGTGGTGTAACCGCAAGAGATGCCGGCAGCCTTGAGCTTGGCGGAATCGGTGGCCACCTCTTGCCAGGTCACGGGCGGCTTGTTCGGATCCAGCCCGGCCTTCTTGAAGGCGTCCTTGTTGTAATACATCACCGTGGTGGAGCTATTGAACGGGAACGACAGCATCTCACCCTTGTTCGAGGTGTAGTAGCCAGCCACCGCCGGGATGTACATCTTGGCATCGAACTTCTCGCCAGCGTCCTTCATGACCGTTGCCACCGGCTTGATGGCACCCTTGGCGCTCATCATGGTAGCCGTACCCACCTCGAAGACCTGCAGAATCGCCGGCGCGTTGCCCGAGCGGAAGGCAGCGATGCCCGCGGCCAGCGACTCGTCGTACTGGCCCTTGTAGATCGGTACGATCTTGTAGTCGGACTGGCTGGCATTGAACTGCGTGGCGATCGCGTTCACCTTCTCGTTGAGCGCACCTTCCATCGAATGCCACCACTGGATCTCGACGGCGGCATTGGCCGATCCTGCGCCGGCCAGCATGGCAAAGGCGGCCAGGGTCAACGCGGTACGTTTTACGGTCATGGAAATCTCTCCTGTTCTATCTTGTGGCATTGGACAAAAATCGTCCGACTGTATGCAGTTTTTGTGACAGGCGGATGTTACCCCGCCTTGTTGGATTGGAAAACCGGGCATTTCCACTAAATTACAATAATATGACAACGATTTATCGGCAGCTTGACAGGGTAGAATCTCGCGCTATGCAAGCCATACAAAGCCTTCCTGCCCSGGCACTGCGCCGGATTCGCGGCGTACTGACCGATATCGACGGCACCATCACCACCGACGGCAGGCTGCCGGCGGCCACCTACCTGGCGCTCGACCGCCTCAAGGCAGCCGGGCTGCACGTGATCCCGGTCACGGGACGCTGCATCGCCTGGGCCGAGATCCTGACGCGGTTATGGCCGGTGGACGCCATCATCGGCGAGAACGGCGCCTTCTACTCSCACCTGCGCGCGGGCAAGCTSGTGACCCGCTACCTGGACGAYKCCRCYACCCGGGCCGAYAACCTGGCGCGCATCCACGCGCTTGGCAAGCGCATCGTGCAAGAGGTACCAGGCTGCGCGCTGGCCTCTGACCAAGCCTGGCACGCCGCCGACCTGGCCGTCGACCACGCCGAGGACGTCGCCCCCCTGCCGCCCGCCGCGGTTGAGCGCATTGCCGGGCTGATGCGGGAAGCCGGCATGACCGCCACGGTCTCGTCCATTCACGTCAACGGCTGGTTCGGGGATCATGACAAGCTCAGCATGAGCCGTTTGTGCGCTGCGGAATTGCTGGGCGCCGACCTGGATGCCGAGCGGGAGGAGTGGTTGTTTATCGGCGACTCCGCGAACGACGCCAGCATGTTTGYCCATTTCCCGCTGTCGGTCGGGGTGGCCAACATCCGTGACATCCTGCCGCAGTTGCCGGCAAAGCCCGCCTATATCACCGAGGCAGCCTGCGGCGAGGGCTTCGCGGAAATGGCCGAGCTTCTGCTGGCCGCGCGCGGCTGACCTGCCAATGGCGCGCCGCCAATAAAAAAAACAGCCGGGCAAGCCCGGCTGTTTTTTTATGCGCTGCAACAACGGCCAGGAGCCGATTCAATCGAAGCCCAGCTCCTGCAGCTTGCGCGTGATGGTATTGCGGCCAATGCCCAGGCGCGTGGCCGCCTCGACGCGGCGTCCGCGGGTGACGCCCAGCGCAGCCTCCAGCACGGCCTTCTCGAAACGCCGCGTCAGCGCGTCCATGACTTCCGGCTGGCCGGACTCCAGCATGGCGCGGGCTTCCCCCGCCAGCAGGTGCTCCCAGCCGGCCAGCGCGCTGGCCGCAGCCGAGCGGCCGGCGTAAGCCAGCGCGGTATCTGGCTCCGCGCCCAGGGTGGAAGGCGCGGCGCCGTAGTCGACGGCGTCATGGCCGTCGGCATCGTCCGCCCTGCCCTCTGCCCGGAACTCCGCCTGGCGCGCCGCGCCGGCACCGCCGCCCGGCGCCGTGCCGGTGCCGATCATCTCGGCCGGCATGTCCTTGACCTCGATGGTCTGCGCAGGCGCCATCACGGTCAGCCAGTTGCACAGGTTCTCCAGCTGACGCACGTTGCCGGGGAACGGCAGCGTGCCAACATAGGCCAGCGCCTCGTCCGACATGCGCTTGGGCTCCACGCCCAGTTCCTTGGCACTCTTCTGCAGGAAATGACGCGCCAGCAGCGTGATGTCTTCCGGGCGTTCGCGCAGCGGCGGCAGGCGCAGGCGGATCACGTTGAGGCGGTGGAACAAGTCCTCGCGGAACAGCCCTTCCTTGACGCGCGTTTCCAGGTTCTGGTGGGTAGCGGCAATTACCCGCACATTGGCGCGCAGCGGGTTGTGGCCGCCCACGCGGTAGAAGTTGCCATCCGACAGCACACGCAGCAAGCGCGTCTGCAGGTCGAACGGCATGTCGCCGATTTCGTCGAGGAACAGCGTGCCGCCCTCGGCCTGCTCGAAGCGGCCGCGGCGCATGGTCTGTGCGCCGGTAAAGGCGCCGCGCTCATGGCCGAACAGCTCCGACTCCAGCAAGTCCTTCGGAATGGCCGCGGTATTGAGGGCGATAAAGGGCCCGTTGGCACGCGGGCTGTGCTTGTGCAGCGCCTGCGCCACCAGTTCCTTGCCGGTACCGGACTCGCCGGTGATCAGCACCGTCACGTTCGATTGCGACAGGCGACCGATGGCGCGGAACACGTCCTGCATGGCTGGCGCCTGGCCGAGGATTTCGGGCGCGTCGACCAGGCGGTCTTCGAGCTCCTCCTCGCGCAGGCTTTCCTGCAGCGCGCGGCGGATCAGCTCGACCGCCTTATCCACATCGAAGGGCTTGGCCAGGTACTCGAAGGCGCCGCCCTGGAAGGCCGCTACCGCGCTATCCAGGTCGGAGTACGCCGTCATCACGATGACGGGCAGCCCCGGATGCCGTGCCTTGAGCGCTTGCAGCAGGTCCAGCCCCGAGCCACCCGGCATGCGGATATCGGAGATCAGGACCTGTGGTTCGTCGTCTTCCAGCGCGGCCAGTACATCGCGCACGTTCGTGAAGCTGCGTGAGAGCAGGCTTTCGCGGGCGAGGGCCTTCTCAAGAACCCAGCGGATTGATTGATCGTCGTCGACTATCCAGATCGGCTTCATGTGCGTCGCTTGTCTGCTCGGTGTCATTTGGTCTTCCGTGAACCTGGCCGCACACCGCCGGCAAGCCGGTCGGCAGCAATCATTGGGGCAGTTCCAATTGCTGTCGCCGATGCGATCAATGCAGGGGCAGCAGGATACGGAAGTCGGTACAGCCCGGCCGGCTCTCGCATTCGATCAAGCCCTCGTGCTGCTGCACGAAGGTTTGAGCGAGTGTGAGACCGAGGCCGCTACCGCCATCCCTGCCCGACACCAGCGGGTAGAAGATGCGTTCGCGGATATCCTCGGGGATGCCCGGACCGTTATCAATGACATGCAAGTCCAATGCCAGCTTGAACAATCGCTTCGCTATGGTTACCTGGCGGGCCACCCGGGTCCGCAGGATGATCTGCGCATCGCCCCGCGCCACGCGCTCCGCAAGCGCCTGGGCAGCGTTGTGGACGATGTTGAGCACGGCCTGGATCAACTGCTCCATGTCGCCGCGCAGGTCTGGCAGGCTCGCGTCGTAGTCGCGCACGATATCCAGCCCGGAAGGGAATTCGGCCAGCACCACCGAGCGCACGCGCTCCAGCACCTCGTGGATGTTGAGGTCGGACACGATGTGCGGATGGCGGTGCGGCTCCAGCAGGCGGTCCACCAGCGTCTGCAGGCGGTCCGACTCCTTGATGATGACCTGGGTGTACTCCCGCAACGAACGGTCAGGCAACTCGAATTCGAGCAATTGCGCCGCGCCGCGGATGCCGCCCAGCGGGTTCTTGATCTCATGCGCCAGATTGCGGATGAGCTCCTTGTTGGCCGAGGTCAGGTCAAGGATGCGCTCCTCGCGGTCGCTGCGTACCTTTTGCTCGTTGGGCAGCACTTCCACCAGGACCGTGTCGGCCGTGGCATCCAGCGCGCCAATCACCACGTGCGCATGCATCGGCTCCTGCAGGGGCGGATGCAGTATCACATCCTGCCGGCGCGCATCGAACTGCCGTGAGATCACGGTCTCGATCATGCTGCCGAGCTCTTCCGAGGCACCGAACAGGTCTGCCAGCGACAGCTCCACCATGGCTTTGCGCGACACCGCGAAGCTGGCCTCGGCGGCGGGATTGGCGTAGACGATGCGCAGGCCGGGCTGGCGCACCAGCAACACGGGGTTGGCGACCACGTCCAGCCCCTGGTGGTAGGACACATCGCCCAATGGCAGCACCGTGGCTCCATCCTCGGCCGGCGTGCCAGCCCCGGCCGAAGCCACCTTGCGCGAGACGCTGCGAATCAGGCGACGCATAGTGCTAGTCCTTCAAATTGGAGAGTTCGCGCCGCAGCGATGCGGCATTGGCCTCGCCACGCGCGATGTCGTCACGCAGCGTGGCGGTGCGGTCGAGGTACTTCTGGTAGTTACGTTCATTGCCCTGGCGCTCGGGCTGGCCGTTGTTGAACTCGGCGCGCAGCGCGGCCAGCTTGGCCTCCTCGCTTTGCAGCTCCTGCTCAAGCACCGCGCGGCGCTCGCCATCGCGGCTTTTCTGGGTCGCGCTGTCCACGCGCGGAAACGCGGTGGGCGCGGTGGCGGGCCCGGCACCCTTGCCTGCCGAAGGGGCGCTCACACGGCCGCCCGGCACCGTCGTGACTTCCGGCAAGCTGAGCCGCTTGCAGCCCTTGCCCCCGTTGCCGTTGCGGTATTCGGGCACGCCGTTGGGGCCAGCGCAGACATAGATGTCCGACTGCGCCGGGGCCGGCCGGCTCCAGCACACCAGCACAAGCGCCAGCATGGCGCAGGCAGCCGCCGATACGTGCATGGAGGCACTGAACCGGTGCATCGGTCGAAGCGAGGAAAGCGGGAATTCGAGCGCGTCCATTGACATCAGCAGGGATGGTGGGAAAGGAGCCCCATTCTAGCGATCAAACCGGCGAACAAAACAAAAAGGGACAGCCGAGGCCGCCCCTTCCTGGTGCAACTGTTGCCCGGTCACAACCTGGCAACGCCTCGCCTTACAGCGAGTAGTACATATCGAACTCGATCGGGTGCGTGGTCATGCGGAAGCGGGTGACTTCTTCCATCTTCAGCTCGATGTAGGCATCGATCATGGAGTTGGAGAAGACGCCGCCGCGCGTCAGGAACTCGCGGTCGTTGTCGAGGTATTCCAGGGCCTGGTCGAGGCTGTTACACACGGTCGGGATCTTTGCATCCTCTTCCGGCGGCAGGTCGTACAGGTTCTTGTCGGCAGCTTCGCCCGGGTGGATCTTGTTCTGCACGCCGTCCAGCCCAGCCATCAGCAGCGCCGAGAAGCCCAGGTACGGGTTCATCAGGGGATCCGGGAAGCGGGTCTCGATGCGGCGGCCCTTCGGGTTGGCAACGTACGGAATACGGATCGATGCCGAACGGTTGCGAGCCGAGTAAGCCAGCTTGACCGGGGCTTCGAAGCCCGGCACCAGACGCTTGTACGAGTTCGTGCCCGGGTTGGTCAGGGCATTCAGCGCGCGAGCGTGCTTGATGATGCCGCCGATGTAGTACAGCGCGAACTCCGACAGGCCGGCGTAGCCATTGCCTGCGAACAGGTTCTGGCCATCCTTCCATACGGACTGGTGCACGTGCATGCCCGAACCGTTGTCGCCRACGACCGGCTTCGGCATGAAGGTAGCGGTCTTGCCGTAGGTGTGGGCGACGTTCTGGATCACGTACTTTTGCAGCTGGGTCCAGTCGGCGCGCTGCACCAGCRTGCTGAAGCGGGTGCCGATTTCGTTCTGGCCCTGGCCGGCGACTTCGTGGTGGTGCACTTCCACGGGGATGCCCAGCGATTCCAGAATCAGGCACATTTCCGAACGGATGTCCTGGAACGTGTCGATCGGGGCAACGGGGAAGTAGCCGCCCTTCTTGCCCGGACGGTGACCGCTGTTGCCGTGCTCGAATTCCTTGCCCGACGACCACGGTGCTTCTTCCGAGTTGATCTTAACGGAGCAACCCTGCATGTCGATGTTCCACGTCACGCCGTCGAAGATGAAGAACTCGGGTTCCGGGCCAAAGTAGGCGGTGTCGCCCAGGCCGGTGCTCTTCAGGTAAGCCTCGGCGCGCTTGGCGATGGAACGCGGGTCGCGGTCGTAGCCCTTGCCATCCGACGGCTCAACMACGTCGCAGGTCAGGATCAGGGTCGGTTCTTCGTAAAACGGATCGACGTTAGCGGTATTCGGATCCGGCATCAGCAGCATGTCCGAAGCYTCGATACCCTTCCAGCCGGCGATCGACGAACCGTCGAAAGCGTGGCCGCTTTCAAACTTGTCTTCATCGAAGTGCGACACGGGTACCGACACGTGCTGCTCTTTGCCTTTGGTATCGGTGAAACGGAAGTCGACGAACTTGACGTCGTTTTCCTTCACAAGCTTCATCACATCTGCAACGCTGTGGGCCATGCCTATCTCCTGGAAATTCGGCTGAATCTAGAAAAGCCATTCTTGCGTCGACCTCCGCTGTGCAACGCCTCAAAGGCATTTACATCAACACAAAGATCGGCCACGAAAGGGACGAGGAATGTTAGCAGAAAGCATGCCAAGGCAACCCCCTAGTTACCCCTGCGTTCCCGAAAAAAGTGCAGCCAGGCGGCGCGATATGGAGGCCCAGGCGCGTTTCGGGTGCCGCGTATGGCATACGCAAAAATCCGGTCGGCTCCCGCCTCATTCCGGGGACGCCGGCGGCTCTCCCCGGCTCCCGCGAAAATCACCAAAACAGTGCATTTAAACACCTGATCGCACTATTTTTGTGCCAACGCACCAAATTAGAACATTTTGGCGCAAACCGGGCGCCGTTGCCTGCTTGCGGTGCAAGATGCGGCTACCAGGATGCCCGCAGCGCGCGGCCAAGCCAGCGCAACAGATGCCGCTCGCTGCCGTTCGCGGCCAAAGGCCGCCGGCAAGCGCGCGGCGCGCTAGAATATCCGGCAGCCTCTGCCAGATGCCATTTCACCCACCGATTTTGTCACCCAGATGACCACCCGRGACGATCTACTTCAAGCGGCGCGCGAGCGCCAGCAGCAAAACCAACTGCCGTACTTCGGCGCCCTCTCCCCGCAGGAAGCCTTTGCACTGCTGCAGGGCGACCCCACCGCCGTGATGGTGGACGTGCGCACGCAAGCTGAGCTCGACTGGATCGGCGGGCCGGACCTGCCGGAAGCCCAATCGGCGCATGTGGAATGGAGCAGCTATCCGGGCGGTGCACAGAACGCCGCCTTTATCGCACAGCTCAAGGCCCGCGTGCGCGCCGATGTGCCCGTGCTGTTCCTGTGCCGCAGTGCGGCACGCTCCAAGCACGCTGCCCGCGTCGCCACGGAAGCCGGCTATCAGTTCGCCATGGACGTGCTGGAAGGCTTCGAAGGCGCTCGCGACGAGCAGCACCACCGCAAGACCGTGGAAGGCTGGTGCTTCCGCGGCCTGCCCTGGCACGGCGCCTGAAGCTCGGGAACGCGCGAATCGCACAAGACGCACGATACGCATAAATCGCGCAAAAAGGCAAAACGGGACAGCGTGGCTGTCCCGTTTTTTCATTGCATTGGCCACGCCTGCCCCGCGGCTCAGTCCCCTGCAGGATCTCCCGGGCGCCGCGCCGCGACCTCCACCAGTTCGAAGCCCATCGCCTGCACGCCTTCGCGCAGCATGGCATAGGCCGGCTCGATCTGGTCCGCCAGGCCCTTCACGCCCAGGTCGATGTGGCGGCGCGCATAGAGCTCGCCGCGCTTGGCGTCGCCCACCGACGGCAGGCTGAACACGCGAGCGCCCTCGAAGGCGGCCTCGACCCGTTCCATCAGCGGCGTCAGCGTGGATTCCGGCGCCTCGAACACCAGGAACGATCGCTCCACTTGCACCGCCTGATGGAACAGGTAGGAATAGTAGGTATCCAGCACCCATTCCATCATCGGCCACGCCATGACCGGGAAGCCAGGCATGAAATGATGGTCGGCCACGGAAAAACCCGGGATGCGGTTGTAGCTGTTCGGGATGATGCGCGCCCCGGCGGGGAATTCGCCCATCTTGAAGCGATGCTGGTTCTCCGGCAGGCTCAGGTCGGCCTTGGCGGGATCGCCCGCCGCGGTCTCCGCGATCCGCAAGGCGATCTGTTCGCGGGCGTCCGGATGCAGTGCCAGCGGCACGCCGAGCGCGGCCGCGGCGCACTGCCGGGTGTGGTCATCGGGCGTGGCGCCGATGCCGCCTGTGCAGAACACCACATCGTTGCCCGCGAACGTACGGCGCAGCGTGGCGGTGATGCGCGCGCGCTCGTCGCCCACGTATTCCGCCCAGTCCAGCGCCAGCCCGCGCGCCGCCAGCAGTTCGATGGCACGGCGCATATGCTTGTCTTCGCGCCGCCCCGACAGAATCTCGTCACCAATGACGATCAGGCCGAAACCCATGATGCCCTCGCTTCAGGATTGTTCAATGCGCCGCACATCGGACGGCGCCAGGTCGATAACATCCGCCACCGGCGCCGCCGCGGCTGCCGCAGCAGCGCGCTCGGCGCGCAATTGCTCCAGCGCGCGCAGGCAGAAATGGCCAAACCACAGCGCCGAGAAAATAAAGATCAGCACATACAGCCACAGCGTGCCCGCGAGCACGAACGGGAACAGGAAAATCAGCGCGGCCGAAGCCACCCAGATCAGCGTCGGCGCCGAGCCCAGCAGGCCCACCGCCACGCCAATGGTAAGCAACGCCATGCGATGGCGCTTCATCAGCGTCTTGCGCTCCTCTGGCGTGGCATGCTGCGCGAGCGCGTCGTAGGTCATCACGCGATAGGTCAGCMAGCCCCACAGCAAGGGCGGGATCAAGGCGAAGAAAGGCGGGATCAGCCACAGCGGCAGCGTCACCAGCGCCAGCAGCAGAAACACCATGGTGCTGCCCAGCGCCTGGAACACACTGCCCAGCATGCTGCCACCCTTGGCCTTGACCAGGTCCGGATAGCTGCGCTCCAGGTGCCGCACCGCGGCAGGCACCGAGAACAAGCTGATAAAGACCAGCATGGAAGCAATCACCAGCGGGATCATCAGCGCGATCACAAACAGCGGCGCCACCACCGTGCGCAGGGACTGCAGGCCGAACCAGTCGAGCGCGCCATAGATCCAGCTGGTCAGCACCGACGTCTCGAGCACGCCGCGCGCAGCTGTCATGATCGGCTCCCACCCCCACAGCAGCAGGCCACCCCACAGCCCGGTGGCGAGCAGGAAGGGAATGACGGTCAGCATCAGCATGCGCGGATGCAGCTGGCTGATCAGGGCACGGCCTAGCGCGCGAAAAATATCGTTCATGCAGTAAATTGGGGTTCCACAAAGGCGGGGACAACTAGACTAGCACACGTCATAAGTGCCGCGGGAGACGCGTGCGCCGCTAGCGCAAGATGGCAGGGCGCGGGAGCGCGCCTTGCGCGGGAATGCGCGCTGCCGGGGCTGCCACGGCAGGCGCCCCGCCGCTTCAGCCGAGCCGCAACAGTCGCTTGATCCCGTACCACTGCTGAGACAGGAAGCCAGCGCCGTAGTCGCGCCCCTTGCCTGCCGGCGGCGGCATCTGGTCGCGCACACCGGTGGGGTAGTAGGCGTCGGTAAACACAGCGGTGCGGAACAACATGTCCCACCAGGGAAAGATCACGCCGTAGTTGCATCCGCCCAGCTTGGTGGGCCGGCCGATGGTTTCGTGGCCGACGCCAACCGCATGATGGGTGCGGTGAAAGCGCGGCGAGACCAGAAGCCGCTCGCCCAACGTGCCGAAGTGCAGGCGCAGGTTGGCATGCTGCAAGCTCTGCAGCAGTTGCGACAGCGCCACCAGCAGCACGTACTGGGAAGGCTCCACGCCCACCGCCAGCGCCGCCACCGCAAACACCACGTCGCGCAGCATGTCGTCGAGCAGGTGGTTGCGGTTATCGCTCCATAGCGTCATCTGGCGCTGGCTGTGATGCAGCGAATGCAGGCTCCACCACCAGCGGTAGGTATGCGAGAGGCGGTGGTACCAGTAGTCGAGCAGGTCGAACAGCAGCAGGTAGATAAAGAAGCTGACCAGCGGGATCGACGTCACCGCCGGCCACCAGTCTTCCACATTGACCCGCTGCCAGCCGAGCAGGCGCAGATGCCCTTCCAGCCCGTCCATCAGCGGACCGAGCAGGAAGAACATGGCCAGCCGGAACAGGCCGAGGCGATGCACGACGGTGTAGAGGATGTCGGCGCGAATGGCGGCGCGGTCGGTCACGGCTTCGACCGGGCGCAGCTTTTCCAGCGGCCCGAGGATCAGCACCATCACCACGATCTGCACCAGCCCGACCAGCAGCCATTCGGTGCCGGTGAAGGCGTCCTCGGCATAGCCGCCCAGCCCAAGCTGGTAGACCACAGGCAGGATCACGTCCTGGAACAGCGTGGCTTCAATCTGGCCGATCCAGCCGTTGAGCAGGTCAAGCATCAGCGGCTCCCGGCTGGTTGCCCAGCCACCACCGCGGACTGCCCGCGCAGCCAGTCACGATAGGCGGGATGCTCGCGCAGCGTGGCGAAGCAGAAGCCCTTCTGCTCCAGGCCGCCGATCAGCGGTTCGAGCACGCCGGGCGCCCAGGGGTCCTTGCGCGACCAGATGCCGAGGTGCGCCATGGCGATGTCGCCATCGCGCAGCCCGCGCAATGCGCGCTCCAGCAGCACCTTGTTCGGGAAACGCTCGGACGAAAGCTCGTCACCCAGGAAGCCGGCCGGCGCCCAGGCCACGTGCTTGAACCCGCACTGCTCGGCCCATTGCAGCGTCTGCGGCGCGGTATGGCCGCCCGGTGCCCGCCACAGTGGCGACATGGTCGCGCCGCTGAGGTGCTTCAGCGCCTGCGCGCTGCGGTTCAGCTCGCTGCAAAAGCTTTGCTGGTCCATCACCACGTCCTGCCCCGCATGTGCGCCGAACTGCGGCCGCATGGTGACCTTGCCGTCGCGTACGCCGCGCAGGTAGACGTGATCGAACGTGTGGCTGCCAAAAACATGGCCATCGGCGGCCAGCGTCTTCCAGTACGCGGCCCAGCCCGGGTCGAGCGAGCTGTCCTTGTCGACGGTGGGTTCGTTGGCGAGGAAGAACGTGGCCTTGATATGGTGCCGGCGCAGCGTATCGGCGATCAGCGCCGCCTGGCTCATGCTACCGGTATCGAAGGTCAGGTAGAGCGTGCCGGCGCGGCAGGCCTGGGGCGCGGCGGCAGGCACCGCGCCCGCCGAACTGGCCGGCCCGGCGGCCAGCGCCAGTCCGGTGGCTGCAAGCCCGGCAGCCACCGCGCGGACCAAAGCGCGGGGCAACCGGGACTGCGAATGCTTGCTCATGATGCCTGTCCTGATTTCCTGTGACTGCATTGGAGTGGCGGCGGCCATACTAGTTCGATGCCGCGCCCGCCATGGCGTTCCCGGACGGGCGCCCTCTCTCAATAAAGCGGTGCGCGGGTACGGAAATAAATGCCGTGCGGCGAGCGGCCCACGCGGATGGTCTTGACCAGCTTGCGGCTGGCCACGTCGATCAGGCCCACCGAACGCGCCCAGCGGAAGCTCACCCACAAGGTCTTGCCGTCGGCGGTCAGCTCCATGTCATCGGGGCCAGCCGGCAGGCCGGTGATGTCGCCAACCTTGGTCAGGGTCTGCTGGTCGACGATGCTGATAGTCCCGGAGACCCGGTTGGACAAGAACAGATGGCGCTTGTCGCCCACTGCGCGGAAATTGTGCGCGCCCTTGCCGGTCTGGATCTGCTTGACCACGGTGCGGGTATGCCAGTCGATCACGGCGACATAATCGGCGCCGGTCATGCCCACCAGCAGGTATTTCTGGTCCGGCGTAACCCACACGCCCGCCGGCGCCGAGCCGGCGTTCATGCGCCACATCACGGTCTGCGTAGGCAGGTCGATGGCGACCACCTCGTTGGAGTCCTGCAGCGTGACGAAGGCAACACGGCTGTCGGCGGTAAAGGCGATATGGCTCGGCGTCTTGGCCAGCGGCAGTTGCTTGGCGATCTTGAGCGCCTTGCCGTCCCAGCGATACACGTCGACGCGATCAAGGCGGTTGCCCGTGGTCAGGAACCACTTCTGGTCGGGCGAGAAGCCGATCTGGTAGGGATCGTCGATATTGGCCACGCGCTGCTGGACCTTGCCGGTGACCGGGTCGAGGAACACGAGGTCGTTGCCGACCGCATTGGCAACGATCAGCGATTTGTCGTCGGGCGTGGCGATCAGGTGGTGCGGCTCCTTCCCGACCGGGAACGTCTCCAGCACCTTCTGGGTGTCCTTGTCGATCAAGGTGACGGTAGCATCACCAGAATTGAGCACCACCACCACTTCCGCCAACGCCGGCGCCGCTACCATCCCCAGGGCCAGGGTGCCGATGGCGGCAAACCCGGAAACTACACGACGCAATGCGAGCATAAGACTGTTAAACAATGACTTAATCGATCATTCTAACGTTTTCGGACTGCGATCCGATGACCTAGCGCAACAAACTAACAATTGGTCACACTCTCCACACGGGGGGTAGCGTTCGCGCGAAAGGCTGGCAACCCTGACTTCAGCGCTGCATCGCTTCCCACACCTTTTGCAGACGCTTGACCGACATCGGCACGGGCGTGCGCAACTCTTGCGCGAACAGCGCCACACGGAGCTCTTCCAGCATCCAGCGGAACTCGTCCAGGCGCGCGTCTTCCACGCCCCGCCCCTGCTGCCGCAACTGCGTCTCGGCCCGCTGCCATTGCTGCAGCAGCGGCGTAATTTCCTGCAGCCGCTGGGTGTCGCGCGCCGGATCGCCCTTGATCTTGTCGATGCGCATGGCGATGCCTTTCAGGTAGCGCGGGAAATGCACCAGTTGCAGGTAAGGCGTATCGGCCACAAAGCTCTTGCCCATCAGCCGCGTCAGCTGCGCCTGCATATCGGCATGCGCCGCGGCGAACGGCTTGGCCTGGATCAGCTTGCGCGGCAGCGTCGCGTACTCGGCCAGCACTGCCCCTACCAGCCGGGCGATCTCCTGCGCCAGCAGGCTCAGGCGTGAACGCCCTTCTTCCTTGCGGGCGGCAAACTCAGCCTCGTTGCGCGGCAGCGGCGCCTGCAAGCAGGCCCGCTCCAGCGCCAGCATCACGATCTGGTCGCGCAACATCTCCTGCGTGCCCAGCGTCATGTACTGCATCGCCATCTGCTGCATGCCGGGGATGTTCTTCTCCAGGAACTTCACCTGCTCGCGCAACTGCAACGCAAACAGGCGGCGCAGCCCGGCTTGATGGATGCGCGCGGCTTCCTGCGGATCGTCGAAGACCTCCACGTCGCAATGCGTGGCGTGGTCGACCAGCGCAGGATAGCCATACAGCGTCTGGTTGCCCTTGCGGACCTCCAGCAGCTCGGGCAGTTCGCCGAAGGACCAGCTGGTCAGGTTCTCGTATTGCCCCGCCTCGGCCGCCGGCACATCGCGCGCGGCGATGTTCTGGAACGACTGCTGCGCCTGCCCGCCAAACTCGGCACGCAACTGCGCCAGGTTGCGGCCCATGTCCAGTTGCCGGCCATGCTCGTCCACCACCTTGAAGTTCATGGCGTGGTGGGCGGGCAAGGTTTCCAGCTTGAAGTCGGCGCGCTTGACCATGGTGCCGGTCTGCTCCCGGATGTCGGCAATCAGCACGTCCAGCAACTCGCCCTCGCCAAAGGCATTGCGATCGACGAAGCCCGCCGCGTAATCCGGCAGCGGCACGCAATGGCGGCGCAGCTTCTGCGGCAGCGACTTGAGCAGCAGGTGCACCTTCTCCTTGACCATGCCCGGCACCAGCCAGTCTGCGCGCTCCTGGCGCACCTGGTTGAGCGCGTACAGCGGCACCGTCAGCGTCACGCCATCGCGATGGCTGCCGGGCTCGAAGTGGTACGTCAGCGACATATCCACGCCCGCCACCGGCATCAGCTTGGGGAACAGGTCGGTGGTGATGCCAGCTGCCTCGTGGCGCATCAGCTCCTCGCGGTTCAGGTAAAGCAGCTTGCGCTCGCGCGCGCTCTCAGCCTGGTACCACTGCTCGAAGGTGGCCTGCTGGTGAATCTCGGCGGGAATCAGGCGATCGTAGAACGCGAAGATCAGCTCATCGTCGACCAGAACGTCCTGGCGGCGCGCCTTGTGCTCCAGGTTTTCGATCTCGCGCGTGAGGCGCTGGTTATGGGCAAAGAACGGCAGCTTGGTATCGAACTCGCCTTCCACCAGCCCGCGGCGGATAAACAGCTCGCGCGCCTCGGCCGGGTTCATCGGCCCGTAGTGCACGCGCCGGTGCTGGTAGACCACCAGCCCGTACAGCGTGGCGCGTTCCATCGCCATCACCTGGCCGGATTTCTTCTCCCAGTGCGGATCGCTCCAGCTAACGCGGAGCAAATGGCGGCCGACCTGCTCCAGCCATTCAGGCTCGATCTTGGCCAGCGTGCGCGCAAACAGCCGGCTGGTCTCGATCAGCTCGGCGCCGATGATCCAGCGGCCAACCTTGCGCGCGATCAGCGAGCCGGGCCACAGGTGGAACTTGATGCCGCGTGCGCCCAGGTACTCGCGCCCGCGTCCGTCAGCGTCTTCGATCTTGCAACCTACGTTGCCGAGCAACCCCGTGAGCAGCGCCTTGTGCACCTGCTCATAGGTGGGCTCGCTCTCGTTGAGCTTCCAGCCCTGCTCGGTGACGGTAGTCAGCAGCTGCGAATGCACGTCGCGCCATTCGCGCAGGCGCACATGCGACAGGAAACTGGCGCGGCACTGGTCCTGCAGCTGGCGGTTGGTCTTCTTGTGCGCCACCGCGTCCTCGAACCACTTCCACATCTTGACCCAGCCCAGGAACTCGGAGCGCTCGTCCATGAACTTGCGGTGGGCCTGGTCGGCGGCTTCCTGCGCCTCCTGCGGACGATCGCGCGGATCCTGCACCGACAGCGCGCTGGCGATGATCAGCACCTCGCGCAAGCAATGGTGCTCGCGCGCAGCCAGCGTCATGCGGGCCACGCGGGGGTCCAGTGGCAGGCGGGCCAGCTGACGGCCGACCTGGGTCAGCGCGTTGGCGTCGTCGCCCACGCTTTCCACCGCACCCAGCTCCTGCAGCAGCTGGTAGCCGTCGGCAATGGCCCGGCCCAGCGGCGGCTCGATAAAGGGGAATTCCTCGATCGCCGTCAGCTTTAGCGCCTTCATGCGCAAGATCACCGCGGCCAGCGACGAACGCAGGATTTCCGGATCGGTAAAGCGCGCCCGGCTGGTGAAATCGGCCTCCTCGTACAACCGGATGCACACGCCGTCTGCCACCCGGCCGCAGCGCCCGGCGCGCTGGTTGGCGGCGGCCTGCGAGATCGCCTCGATCTGCAGCTGCTCGACCTTGTTGCGGTAGGAATAGCGCTTGACCCGCGCCATCCCGGTATCCACCACGTAGCGGATGCCCGGCACGGTCAGCGAGGTTTCGGCCACGTTGGTGGCCAGCAYGATGCGCCGCGCGTTGGAGGGCCGGAATACCCGTTCCTGCTCCTGCACCGACAAGCGCGCGAACAGGGGCAGGATCTCGGTATGCGGCGGATGGTGCTTGCGCAGCGCCTCGGCAGCCTCGCGAATTTCGCGCTCGCCGGGCAGGAACACCAGCACATCGCCCGGGCCGAGCCGGCACAGCTCGTCCACCGCTTCGACGATGCCGTCGAACAAGTCGCGATCTTTCGATTGCGCGGACTTGGGCGCGCCCTCGCCCGGCGCCGGCTTGTCCTTCTCGATCGGCCGGTAGCGGATTTCCACCGGATACAGGCGCCCGCTGACCTCAATCACCGGCGCGGGCTTGCCGCCCTGCGCAAAGTGCTCGGCAAAGCGGTTGGCGTCGATGGTGGCCGAGGTGATGACCAGCTTCAAGTCTGGCCGCTTCGGCAGGATCTCCTTCAGGTAGCCGATCAGGAAATCGATATTGAGGCTGCGTTCGTGCGCCTCGTCGATGATGATGGTGTCGTAGGCGCGCAGCAGCGGATCGTTCTGCGTCTCGGCCAGCAAGATGCCGTCGGTCATCAGCTTGACCGACGCGCCCGCCGACATGGTGTCATTGAAACGCACCTGGTAGCCCACGTGCTCGCCGAGCGGCGTGCCGATCTCCTGCGCGATGCGCTTGGCCGTGGAGGTGGCGGCGATCCGGCGTGGCTGCGTGTGGCCGATCAGGCCGCCGCTGCCGTCAGCGCCCGGGCCGCGCCCGATCGACAGGCAGATCTTGGGCAACTGGGTGGTTTTGCCTGAGCCGGTTTCGCCGGAGACGATCACCACCTGGTTGGCCAGCAGCGCCTGCGCGATCTCCTCGCGGCGGCCGGATACCGGCAACGCCTCGGGGAAGGTGATGGGCGGGAGCGGGTTGGCCTGGCGCACCGGGCGGCGTGCCTCGCGGGGCGCCCGCTCGGTGCGCTCGGTGCGCTCGGTGCGCTCCGGGCGCGGCGGCCGGGGCGTGCCGTTTGCCGGCTGCGGCCTGGCTTGCCGGGCCTGGCCCGGCTGCCGGGGCTGTCGTTCGGCCGGCGGACCGGCGGCCGGCGTGGCGGCCACGGCCGGCGCGCGCGCCGGCCTGTCGACAGGCTGGACAGCGGGCTGGGCTGGCGAGGGGGCGGCCTTGGGCGCGGGGCGGCCGGCATCGGTTTTCCGATCCGGCGACAAAGGTTTGRCGGGGCGTTGTGCTGACATTGGCCGGGATTATAATCCGCGGCATGAATGCAAGAACCGACACACCAGCCGACGCGCCCGCGCCGTCCGAAATGGACGAGCCCCTGCCCGTCACCGACCCTTCCACGCTGCCCGCGCCCGCCATGGGCGCCGACCCCGTCGAGCGTGGCGCCCCCGACCATCAGCAGTTCGTCGACTGGCTGCGAGCGGTTGCGCCCTATATCCACGCCTTCCGCGGCAAGACCTTCGTGATCGCCTTCGGCGGTGAGCTTGTCAAGGCCAACATCCTTAACGCCCTGGTCAATGACGTGGCCCTGCTGCACGCCATGGGCATGCAGATCGTGCTGGTGCACGGCTCGCGCCCGCAGGTGGAAGAGCAGCTGGCGCTGCGCCACGTCGAGTCGCAATTCGCTGACGGCGTGCGCGTGACCGACAACGCGGCGCTGGAGTGCGCCAAGGAAGCCGCCGGCGAACTGCGCCTGGATATCGAGGCCGCCTTCAGCCAGGGCTTGCCTAACACGCCCATGGCTGGCGCCCAGCTGTCGGTGATCTCCGGCAACTTCGTCACCGCCCGCCCGCTCGGCATTGTCGACGGCGTGGATTACCAGCACACCGGACTGGTGCGCAAGATCGACGGCGAGTCGGTTCGCATGTCGCTGTCGCACGGCAAGATCGTGCTGCTCTCGCCGCTTGGCTTCTCGCCCACCGGCCAGGCCTTCAACCTGTCGATGGAAGACGTGGCCAGCGCCACCGCCATCGCCCTGAAGGCCGACAAGCTGGTGTTCATCACCGAGGTCCCCGGCGTGCAAGACCCCGTTGGCAAGCTGATGCCGGAGATGTCGCTGCGCACCGCCGTTGAGCGGCTGCAGAACAACCACCTGCCGCCCGATGTCTCCTATTACCTGGAACACCTGGTCAAGGCGCTCAAGGGCGGCGTGCCGCGCGCCCACCTGATCCCCTTCCAGCTGGACGGCTCGGTGCTGCTGGAGCTGTTCCTGCACGACGGCGTCGGCACCATGATCTCCGACACCGACCTGGAAAGCCTGCGCGAAGCCACGCTGGACGATGTCGGCGGCATCCTGCAGCTGATCGCCCCGCTGGAGCAGGACGGCACGCTGGTGCCACGCGGGCGCCACCTGATCGAGCGCGACATCGCCAACTTCTCGGTGATCGAGCACGATGGCGTGCTGTTCGGCTGCGCCGCGCTCTACCCCTACCCGCGCGAAGGCATGGCCGAGATGGCCTGCCTGACTGTGTCGTCCGAAGCCCAGGGCACCGGCGACGGCGAGCGCCTGCTCAAGCGCATCGAGCGCCGCGCCCGCAGCCTCGGGCTTGACCGCCTGTTCGTGCTCACTACCCGCACGGAGCACTGGTTCCTCAAGCGCGGCTTTGTCCACGCCACCGTGGACGACCTGCCGGAAGACAAGCGCAAGCTCTACAACTGGCAGCGCAAGTCGATGGTGCTGATGAAGAAGCTGTGACGGCGGTGGGGGTAGCCTGAAGGCTGGCCCCCGCTTCGTTACAATAGCGGCACCGCAACGGCCGGCCCCTTGCCGCGCCGGCTACATCACACGACAACAAGGAGTTCCCCATGGCCCGTATGGTTCAATGCGTCAAGCTCAACAAAGAAGCCGAAGGGCTCGACCTGCCGCCGCTGCCAGGCGAACTCGGCAAGAAGATCTGGCAAAGCGTGTCGAAGGAAGCCTGGGCTGGCTGGCTCAAGCACCAGACCATGCTGATCAACGAAAACCGCCTGAACATGGCCGACGCCCGGGCTCGCCAGTACCTGCTCAAGCAGACCGAGAAGTACTTCTTCGGTGAAGGCGCGGACCAGGCACAGGGCTACGTGCCGCCGCCGGCTGCCTGATCTGGCTGAGCGCGGCTTCGCGCCGCGCGGTGGGAAACAAAAAGGGTGCCTGTTACGGCACCCTTTTTCATGCAACGATCCGCCAACGGGACCGGCAGATTCAATAATCGCTGCGCTTCACGCCCTCTGGCGTGCCCAGCAGCAGTACGTCCGCGCCGCGCAGGGCAAACAGCCCCACCGTGACGACGCCCGGCATGTGATTGATGGCTTCTTCCATCGACTTCGGATTGCTGATCTTCAGGCCGGCCACATCCAGAATCACATTGCCGTTGTCGGTCTTGAATATGCCGCCTTCCTTGGTCATGCGCAGGCGCGGCTGGCCACCGAATGCGGCCAGTTGACGGGCGACCGCAGCGCGTGCCATCGGAATCACTTCCACCGGCAGGGGAAACGCGCCCATCACATCCACCAGCTTGCTGCCGTCGGCGATGCAGACAAAGCGCTTGGCCACCGAGGCCACGATCTTCTCGCGCGTCAGCGCGCCGCCGCCGCCCTTGATCATGGCGCCGCTGGCGTCGATCTCGTCCGCGCCGTCGACGTACACGGGGATTTCGTCGACTTCATTCAGGTCCAAGACCTGGAAGCCGTGCTGCTGCAGGCGGCGCGTAGACGCCTCCGAGCTGGAGACCGCGMCGGAAAAGCGTTCCTTGAACGCCGCCACCGCATCGATAAAGAGATTGGCCGTGGAGCCCGTGCCCACGCCCAGCACCGCACCCGCCGGCACTACCTCTTTGACATAGTCGGCCGCGGCTTGCGCCACCAGCGCCTTGAGTTCATCCTGYGTCATGACAACAGCCCATCTGCTTTGGGGGAAACCGCATAGTGTACCGGAATGCCGTGACATCCCCGGCGTGGGCGCGAGCCGACGGTACAATGGCCCGAGGCATGCATCAGCGCGGCGTCCGGGGCCTGCCGTTTTGGTCCTGCGCCATCACCAACCCTTAAAAGCAACTCACTGACCATGAACCAGCTCGATCAGCTCAAGCAGTTCACCACCGTGGTGGCGGACACCGGCGATTTCCAGGTGATGAAGCAGTACACGCCGCAGGACGCCACGACCAACCCTTCCCTGATTCTGAAGGCCGTCCAGAAGGCCGAGTACCGTCCCCTGCTGGAAAAGGCCGTGCGCGGCAATGAAGGCACCGACGCCGTGATGGACGCCCTGCTGATCGCCTTTGGCTGCGAGATCCTGGCCATCGTACCAGGCCGCGTGTCGACCGAGGTCGACGCCCGCCTGTCCTTCAACACCGAAGCCACACTGGCCAAGKCCCGCCACCTGATCTCGCTGTATGAGCAGCGCGGCGTGGCCCGCGAGCGCGTGCTGATCAAGATCGCCTCCACCTGGGAAGGCATCCGCGCAGCCGAAGTGCTGCAGCGCGAAGGCATCAACTGCAACATGACGCTGCTGTTCTCGCTGGCACAGGCGGTTGCCTGCGCCGAGGCCGGCGCGCAACTGATCTCGCCCTTCGTTGGCCGCATCCTGGACTGGCACAAGAAGCAAGCCGGCGACAAATGGGACGCTGCCGCCAACGCGGGCGACAACGATCCCGGCGTGCGTTCTGTGCGCCAGATCTACGACTACTACAAGAAGTTCGGCCACCCCACCGAAGTGATGGGTGCCAGCTTCCGCAGCACCGAGCAGATCCTGGCGCTGGCCGGCTGCGATCTGCTCACCATCAGCCCGGACCTGCTGGAGAAGCTGGCTGCCAGCGAAAGCACCGTGGAGCGCAAGCTGTCGGTCGACCAGGCACAGGCCGGCAATATCGCCCGCATCGAGTGCGGTGAGGCGGCTTTCCGCTGGCAGCTCAATGAAGACGCGATGGCGACGGAAAAGCTGGCTGAGGGGATCCGCGCATTCGCGGCGGATGCGGTGAAGCTGGAGGCGTTGATTACGGCTTGAGAGGGGAAAAATGGAAGCCGCCCGGGAATCCAGGCGGCGAGCCGGTTCAAGCTGGTGTCGCGCGCACACCGTCCCACAGC
>NZ_JBFTSF010000071.1:0-71750 GCF_056399905.1 Cupriavidus sp. 01L46 | reverse complement strand
GCCTTGCCTGAAGGAGGCCGCCATGGCCAAGCTGTATGCCAGCGAGATGGCCGAGGAGGTCTGCTCGGCCGCCATCCAGGTCTTTGGAGGCTACGGCTATGTCAGCGATTTCCCGGTCGAGCGCATCTACCGGGATGTGCGCGTCTGCCAGATCTACGAGGGCACCAGCGACATCCAGAAGATACTGATCGCTCGGGCGCTGGCCTGAGGGCGGCCCGCGCACGGCACGGAACCAAGCTGCTGGCGCATCATCGAATCACCGAAGCACTGAACCCAAACGGCCAGACCCAGAGGCCAGAAGCCAGGAGCCCCCAGACAATGACTGCTGCCATCGATTTCTACTTCGATTTTTCCTCGCCCTACGGCTACTTCGCCAGCTCGCGCATCGACGAGCTGGCGCAGAAGTACGGGCGCATCGTCGCCTGGCATCCGATCCTGCTCGGCGTGGTGTTCAAGACCACCGGCAGCTCGCCGCTGCCGCAGGTGCCGCTCAAGGGCGATTATTCCTGGCGCGATTTCGAGCGCACCGCGCGTTTCCACAATATCGAGTACAAGCGTCCGACGCACTTCCCGCTGCCCACCACACAGGCCGCCCGCGCCGTGCTGTGGCTGCAGAACCATCACGGCGACGATATTGCCACCGCGTTTGCCAAGTCGGTCTATCACGCCCTGTTCGTGGATGACATCAACATCGCCGAGCCGGCTGAACTGGTGAAGCTGGCCGAGCCGCTCGGCATCGACGCGCATGCCATGGATGCCGGCGCCAGCAGCTTCCAGATCAAGGACCAGCTCAAGGCAGAGATCGACGTGGCCATGGCCAAGGGCGTGTTCGGCTCGCCTTTTGTGATCATCGACGGCGAGCCGTTCTGGGGCTTCGACCGCTTCGACCAGATCGAAGCACACCTCAAGAGCAAGCGCCCGATGGCGCTGCGTGCCGTGCCGGGCAACGACAGCAATACAGGCAATACAAGCAACACAGATAACAGCACAGACAGCAGCAAGGAAAAGAAACCCGCATGAATGCCAGCATCAAGCCGATCCGCCATCCCCGCTTCGACTGCGTGATTTTCGATTGCGACGGCGTGCTCGTCGACAGCGAGCCCATCGTCAACCGTGTGCTCAACGAGATGCTCAACGAGCTTGGCATCCGCATCTCGATCGAGGAATCCACCAAGTGGTTTCTCGGCCGCGCGGTGCGCGAAGAGCTCGACAACATTGCCAGCCGGCGTGGCGCGCCGCTGCCGGAGAACTGGCTGTCGGAATGGTTCGTGCGCCGCAACGCGGTCCTCGAGGCGGAAGTGCAGTCGGTGCAGCATGTGCGCGAGGCGGTCTGCACGATCGTCGCGACCGGCTTGCCGGTCTGCGTGGCCTCGGGCGCGGACCGCATCAAGGTCAAGCTGCAGCTGACGCGCACCGGCCTGGTGGAGCTGTTCCAGCAGGACGAGCGCGAGCATATCTTCTCGTCGACCGAGGTCGAGCGCAGCAAGCCGGCGCCCGACGTGTACCTGCTGGCGGCGCGCACCATGAACGTGGAGCCGGCGCGCTGCGTGGTGATCGAGGATAGCCCGACGGGCGTGACCGCCGGCGTTGCCGCGGGCATGACGGTGCTCGGCTACGCCGCGCGCAACGCGGCGCAATCTCTGCTGGCAGCCGGCGCGGCCACTACCTTCACCGATATGCGTGAACTGCCGGGGCTGATCGGATGAAAGCGCGCGCGTCCGGCACCGGCGGCTGCCCATGCGGCGGGGGTGACTACGCCACCTGCTGCGGGCGCTTTCATCGCGGCGAGGCGCTGCCGTTCAACGCCGAGCAACTGATGCGCTCGCGCTATAGCGCCTATGTGCTGGGCGACGTGGACTGGCTGCGCCATACCTGGCATCCATCTACCTGCCCGGCCGACCTTGCCGCGGACACGGGCACCCGCTGGCTTGGGCTGGCGGTCAAGGCGCATGCGCAGCAGGACGAGACGCATGCGCAGGTGGAGTTCGTGGCGCGCTACAAGGTGGGCGGGCGCGCCTGGCGGCTGCACGAGCGCAGCCGCTTTGTCCGCGAGCCGCGCGGCGCCGGCGAGGCGCCGCGCTGGCTTTATGTCGATGGCGAAATGCTGGGGGATACACCATGACGGAATCGATGGCTGCTGCTGCTGCTGCTGGTGGTGCTGCGCGGGACACGGAGTACCTGCTGTATGGCTTCGCACAATCCGGCAACACCTACAAGGTGGCATTGCTGCTGGAAACCGTCGGCGTGCAGCGTGGCCGCAAGCTGTGGACGCCGCGCTTCGTCGACTACTTCAACGGCGAGACGCATACGCCCGAGTATCGTGCCATCAACGAGATGGGCGAGGCGCCGGTGCTGGAGTTCGATGGGCAGCGGTTGTCGCAATCGGGCGCCATCCTGGACCTGCTCGCGCAGCGCCTCGGCATCTACGGGCCCGCCAGCGAGGCCGAACGCTCCGAGGTCTTGCGCTGGTTGCTGTTCGACAACCACAAGTTCACGTCGTACACCGCAACCTACCGCTTCCTGCGCACCTTCGCCAAGGCACCGGACCCGGCAGTGCTGCAGTTCCTGAGGCAGCGCTGCGAGGACGCATGGAACGTGCTCAACACACATTTGTCCGGGCGGGCCTACGTGCTGGGCGAGCGCCTGACCATCGCGGATTTTTCGCTGGCTGGCTACGTGTTCTACGACGACGAGATCGGGGTGCACTGGCGCAAGGAGTATCCGCAACTCTTCGCCTGGACCGAGCGGTTGCGTGCGCTGCCGGGCTGGCGCCATCCGTACGACCTGTTGCCGGGGCATCCGTTGCCTAAGCGCACGGCCTGAGCTAGCGGGCAGCAGATAAGCGGCGCCTCGCGCGGCAGGGGCAACCAAGGAGCAGGCAAATCATGAGGTGGATGCATCGACTGGCCCTGGCCCTGACCCTGCTGCTGAGCCTGCCATTCACCGGCGCGATGGCCGCGCCATCCGCGAATCAGGCCACGCAGGCGCCGGAGGCGATCGCCGCCATCATCCCCGGATCGTCGGAGCAGGTCGCGATGGTTCCCAAGCCCGGCGTCATGTTCTCGCTGGAGCTGGAAACCACCATCTTCAAGCCACCCGGCGACGGCCCGTTTCCGCTGGTCGTGATCAATCACGGCAAGGCGCTGGGCAAGCCAGCCTTCCAGTCGCGCGCACGCTACCTTGTGCAGAGCGCGGAATTCGTCAAGCGCGGCTACGTGGTGGCGCTGCCGATGCGCCAGGGTTTTTCCAAATCCGGCGGCGCCTATATCGGCGGCGGCTGCAATGTCGAGAGCAACGGCCTGGTGCAGGCCGAGGACGTGGTGGCCACGCTCGAATACATGGCCAAGCAGCCCTATGTGGACAAATCGCGCATCGTCGTGATCGGCCAGTCGCATGGCGGGCTGACCACCATGGCCTTCAGCACCATTGCGTATCCGGGCGTGCTGGGCGTGATCAATTTTGCCGGCGGCCTGCGCGATGAATCCTGCAGCCGCTGGGAATTCAACCTGGCGGATGCGTTCGGCGGCTACGGTAAAAAGGCGCGCTATCCCTCGCTGTGGCTGTATGGCGATAACGACAGCTACTGGCCGCAGCCCCTGCCGGCAAAATTCTTCGAGGCCTATACCGCGCAGGCGCATGGCCCCGCCGCTAACGCCCGCATGGCGGACTACGGCACATTCGCGAGCGACTCGCACACGCTGTTCGGCGCCCGCGCGGGCGTGCCGATCTGGCTGCCGGAGGTCGAGCGGTTCTTCAAGGAGATCGGGCTTTCGTTCGATCCGCAGCCATGATGGGTGATTTTTTTCGATAGGCAGATGGAATCGCGCGCCGCATCCGGCTGCGCGGGGTGGAGATAGGCGCACGCAAGCGTCGGGATACGAGGCGGTTAGGCTCTTCTTCTTGCTTTGTCGTTCAACGTGGTGTCAACGTGTAAATCCGGCGCTGTTTGCCAATTCGCCAGGTAGCTCCCTACCATGACTCTCCCCAACCCGCACGCAAGTGCCGCCACGCCAGGCTTCGCCTGCCTGGGCCGGCCAGCGCGCGGTCAACAAAGGAGGGTTTCCTTGGAAGACCAGTCCAATTCCGCGTCCCTGGCGCCGAGCGCGCATCCTGCCCAGCCCACGCTCGGCGAGCGCAGCTTGCGCGCGGTATGGCATCCGTGCACGCCGCTGCGGAAGATGAGCTTCCACTACTGGCGCAACACCKGCCTGGGCGGCAAGCGCGAATTCGTCTGCCTGCGCCACGGCTACCACGGCGAGACCGTGGGCGCGCTGGCGGTGACCGACGTGGCGATCTTCCGCGATGCCTACGATCCGATGCTGATGAGCTCGCACGTGGTGATGTCGCCGGATGCGCGCCAGGCCGCGCCGGGCGAGAGCGCCGCGCAGGTCGCGCAGCGCGCGCTGGATGCGCTGGAGGCGCTGCTGCAGGCGCGCGGCGGCCAGGTTGCAGCGCTCATCATCGAGCCGCTGGTGCAGTGCGCCGCTGGCATGGCCATGCACGATCCGCTCTACCTGGAAGGCGTGCGCGCGCTGTGCGACCGCTACCGCGTGCACCTGATCGCCGACGAGATCGCGGTCGGGTGCGGGCGCACCGGCACCTTTTTTGCGTGGGAGCAGGCACGCGGCCCGGCCGAGCCCGGCGCACCGCTGCCGGCGCACCTGTGGCCGGATTTCCTGTGCTTGTCCAAGGGCATCAGCGGTGGCTACCTGCCGCTCTCGCTGGTGCTGTCGCGCAGCGCGATCCAGCAAGCCTTCGTGGCCGAGGCGCGCGACCCCGACCGCGCCCGCAGCTTCCTGCACTCGCACTCCTATACCGGCAACCCGCTAGCCTGCCGCGCCGCGCTGGCCACGCTCGACCTGTTCGCCAAGCAAGACGTGGTGGCGCAGAACCGCCAGCGCGCGCAGTGGCTCACGCAAGCCATGGCAGGGCTGGCGGCGGATACCCGGCTGCACCACGTACGCCAGCGCGGCCTGATCTGGGCCGCCGACGTGCGCGAAGAATACGCGGCCAACGCGGGCGAGTTCGCCGCGCGCTTCCATCATGCCGCGCGCAAGCACGGCGTGCTGATCCGGCCGATCGGCCGCACGCTTTACATCATGCCCCCGTACGTGTTCGACGCGGCGCTTGCGCAATGGYTGGCAGGCCAGCTGCAAGCCACGCTCGACACGGTACTCGCCGGCATGGACCAGAACGACAGCGCCGGCAACGGTACCGGCGCACCCACGGAGATACGCGATGCTGCTTGAGCACTTGACCCTGGCCGCCGCCGAGCGCGACGAAAAGGCACTGACGCGGCGCCGCCGCACCGCGTACTCCGCCTGCGCGCCGCAGCAAGCCGTGAGCGATGCCTGCGGCGGCGAGATGCATTCGTTGCTGACGTTCTGCAGCAACGACTACCTGGGCCTGGCCAACCATCCCGCGCTGATCGAGGCGATGGCCGAGGGCGCGCGCCAGTTCGGCGCGGGCAGCGGAGCCTCCCACCTGGTGAGCGGCCATTCGCTGGCCCACCACCGGCTAGAAGGGGAGCTGGCGGAGTGGTTCGCGCCGAACATTCCGCACGCGGCCGCGCTCTACTTCAGCACCGGCTACATGGCCAACATGGCGGTGCTGACCGCGCTAGGCAGCGCCGATGCCACGCTCTTCTGCGAAGCGCTCAACCATGCCTCGCTGATCGACGGCGCGCGCCTGGCGCGTGCCGAGGTCCGCCGCTATGCGCATCGCAACGTGGCCGAGCTCGAGGGCTTGCTGGCCGCCAGCACCAGCCCGCTCAAGCTGATCGTCACCGACAGCGTGTTCAGCATGGACGGTGACTTTGCGCCGCTGGCCGAGCTGCTGACGCTGGCCGAGCGGCACGACGCCTGGATCATCCTGGATGACGCGCATGGCTTTGGCGTGCTGGGCGAGCAAGGCCACGGCGTGCTGGAGCACCTCGCGCTGACGTCGCCGCGCCTTATCTATATCGGCACGCTAGGCAAGGCCGCCGGCGTGGCGGGCGCGTTCGTGGCCGCGCACGAGACCATCATCGATCATCTCGTCAACACCGCGCGGCAGTACATCTACACCACGGCCTCGCCGCCGGCGGTGGCGCACGCCTTGTCCACCAGCCTGGCGTTGATCGCCGGCGACGAAGGGCGGCAACGCCGCGCGCAACTGGACAAGCTGATCCGTACGCTGCGCAGCGGCCTGGCCGGCCTGACGCGGGCGGCTGGCTGGCGGCTGGGTGAGAGCTCGACGGCGATCCAGCCCGTGATCGTGGGCGACAACGTGGCGGCGCTGGCACTGTCCGCAGCGCTGGAGGCCGACGGCATTCGCGTTGGCGCGATCCGCCCGCCCACCGTGCCCGTTGGTACCGCGCGCCTGCGCATCACGCTGTCGGCCTCGCATACCGTGGCCGATGTCGAGCGCCTGCTGGCCAGCCTGGCCAGCGTGGTGCCGCACAAGGAGGCGTCATGATCGCCTGTTTTGTCACGGGCACCGACACTGGCATCGGCAAGACGCACGCCAGCGCCACCCTGCTGCACGCGCTGCGCGCCGCCGGTCACCTGGCCGTCGGCATGAAGCCGGTGGCCAGCGGCAGCGAATGGCGCGACGACCATTGGCACAACGATGACGTGGCGCAACTGCGCGCCGCCAGCGCAGTGGCCGTGCCACAGGCGCAGACGTGCCCATTCTTGCTGCGCACGCCGGCCTCGCCGCACCTGGCCGCGGCCATCGAGGGCACCCGCATCACGCGCGAGCCGATCCGTGCCGCTTTTGCCGCGCTGCAGGCGCGGGCCGGCGCGGTGGTGGTGGAAGGCGTCGGCGGCTTTTGCGTGCCGCTGGACGGCGCGCCGCGCGACCAAGGCGGCTGGGACACGGCCGACCTCGCCGTGATGCTCGGCCTGCCGGTGGTGCTGGTGGTCGGCATCCGCCTGGGCTGCATCAGCCATGCGCTGCTCACCGCCGAAGCCGTGCGCGCGCGCGGCCTGCACCTGGCCGGCTGGATTGCCAACCGCATCGATCCCGACATGCCGCTCGCCGACGAGAACATCGGCACGCTGCGCGCGGCGCTGGGCGCGCCCTGGCTCGGCACGCTGCCGTGGCAGGTCGCGCCGGCCGAAGCCGCCAGCCGGCTCGCGCTGGCGCCGCTGCTTGCTGCTCGCCATGCCGCAGGCAATGGCATCGCCGCCTGAGCGCGCACCTGACCAAGACTGAGAACACTGAACGAATTACCGGAACAGATAGCAAACATGACCGCAACCACCCACGCCGGCGAAACCGTCGCCACCATTTCCGCCGACACCCTGCGCCAGACCGCCCGCCGCTTTACCGATTCCGCGCCCGCCACCAAGCCGGACGACTGGACCGTCGCCGAGGTCGCCGCGCTGTACGCGCTGCCGTTCAACGATCTGCTGTTCCGCGCCCAGCAGGTGCACCGCGAGCATTTCGATGCCAACGCCGTGCAGCTCTCGACGCTGCTCTCGATCAAGACCGGCGGCTGCGAAGAGGATTGCGGCTATTGCCCGCAGAGCGCGCACCATGATGCCGGCGTCACCGCGGGCAAGCTGATGGCGCTCGACGAGGTGCTGGAAGCCGCGCGCGCCGCCAAGGCCAGCGGCGCTGGCCGCTTCTGCATGGGCGCCGCCTGGCGCAGCCCGAAGGACCGCCACCTCGAGCCGGTCATCGAGATGGTGAAAGAGGTCAAGGCCATGGGCCTGGAGACCTGCGTCACGCTAGGCATGCTGGAAGCCGAGCAGGCGCAGCGCCTGAAGGACGCGGGGCTGGACTACTACAACCATAACCTCGATACCTCGCCCGAGTTCTACGGCGAGATCATCGGCACGCGCACCTACCAGGACCGCCTGGACACCATCGGCCATGTGCGCGAGGCCGGTATCAACGTGTGCTGCGGCGGCATCGTCGGCATGGGCGAATCGCGCGAGGCGCGCGCCGGGCTGATCGCGCAGCTCGCCAACCTCGACCCGTATCCCGAGTCGGTGCCCATCAACAATCTGGTGGCGGTCAAGGGCACGCCGCTGGCCGACACCGCACCGATCGACCCGTTCGAGTTCGTGCGCACCATCGCGGTGGCGCGCATCACCATGCCCAGCGCCATGGTGCGCCTGTCCGCCGGCCGCGAGACCATGGACGACGCGCTGCAGGCCCTGTGCTTCATGGCCGGCGCCAATTCCATCTTCTACGGCGACCGCCTGCTGACCACCGCCAACCCCCAGGCCGACCGCGATCCATGTTCAACAAGATCCTGATCGCCAATCGCGGCGAAATCGCCTGCCGCGTGGCAGCCACCTGCCGCCGCCTCGGCATCCGCACGGTAGCCGTCTACTCCG
Source organism: Cupriavidus sp. 01L46 (assembly GCF_056399905.1). Classification (NCBI taxonomy): domain Bacteria; kingdom Pseudomonadati; phylum Pseudomonadota; class Betaproteobacteria; order Burkholderiales; family Burkholderiaceae; genus Cupriavidus; species Cupriavidus sp. 01L46. The sequence goes on along the minus strand of NZ_JBFTSF010000071.1, from coordinate 63,420 downwards.
ACGCCGACGCCAACGCGCGCCACGTGGCGCTGTGCGACGAGGCCGTGCATATCGGCGGCGCGGCAGCGCGCGACAGCTACCTGCGCGGCGATCACATCATCGAGATGGCCAAGGCCACCGGCGCGCAGGCCATCCATCCCGGCTACGGCTTCCTCTCCGAGAACGACGGCTTCGCCGAAGCTTGCGCCGAAGCCGGCCTCGTCTTTATCGGCCCGCCGGCTTCSAGCATCCGCGCCATGGGCAGCAAGAGCGCGGCCAAGCGCCTGATGGAGGCGGCCGCCGTGCCACTGGTGCCCGGCTACCACGGCGAGGATCAGGAGCCCGCCCTGCTGCGCCGCGAAGCCGACCGCATCGGCTACCCGGTGCTGCTCAAGGCCAGCGCCGGCGGCGGCGGCAAGGGCATGCGCGTGGTGGAAGCCAGCGAAGGCTTCGAAGCCGCGCTGGCGTCCGTGCAGCGCGAGGCCARTGCCAGCTTCGGCGACGACCGCGTGCTGGTCGAGAAATACCTGACCCGCCCCCGCCATATCGAAATCCAGGTCTTTGCCGACACGCACGGCAACTGCGTCTACCTGTTCGAGCGCGACTGCTCGGTGCAGCGCCGCCACCAGAAGGTGCTGGAAGAAGCGCCGGCCCCCGGCATGAGCGACGAACGCAGGCGCGCCATGGGCGAAGCCGCAGTAGCCGCCGCGCAGGCCGTGGGCTACGTGGGCGCTGGCACGGTGGAATTCATCGCCAACCAGGACGGCTCGTTCTACTTCATGGAGATGAACACCCGCCTGCAGGTGGAGCACCCRGTCACSGAGATGATCACCGGGCAGGACCTGGTGGAGTGGCAGTTGCGCGTGGCCTCGGGCGAGCCGCTGCCGCTCAGGCAAGATCAGCTTCAAATCCGCGGCCATGCACTGGAAGCCCGCGTCTACGCCGAGAACCCCGACAAGGGCTTCCTGCCCTCCACCGGCACGCTGCGCTACCTGCGCACACCGGCAGCGGTCGCGTTCGCGCTGGGCCAGGACGGCAACGGCCCGGCCGGCGTGCGCATCGACTCCGGCGTGCGCGAGGGCGACACCATCAGCCCGTACTACGACCCCATGATCGCCAAGCTGATCGTGTGGGGCCGCGACCGCGAGGAAGCGCTGGCGCGCATGGCGCAGGCGCTGGCCGAATACCACGTGGTGGGCCTGTCCACCAATGTGGCTTTCCTGCGGCGGTTGGTGACCTCGCAGGCGTTCCGCACGGCGGACCTCGACACCGGCCTGATCGAGCGCAACCAGGCGGCGTTGTTCCCGCCGCCTGCGCCGGTCGGCATGGAAGTGATCGCGCTGGCGGTGGCGGCGCTGCTGGATGCGCAAGCCCGCGCGCGCCGCGTGGAMCCGGCCGACGCGCATTCGCCCTGGCAGCATGCGGGCGCATGGCGGTTAAATGGCGGGGAGCGGCGCACCCTGCGTTTCTCGGTGGATGGCCTGGCGGGCAGCCATGTTGCCGATGTGACGCTCGCCACCGATGCGCGCGGCAGCACGCTGTTCTTCGCCGACCAGGCCGCGCCGTTCCGGGCGCAGTGCGCGGCGGACGATATTCGTGTCGATCTCGGCACGCGGCGCGCCCGTGGGCAGGTCCACGCGGAAGGTGATACCTTCCATGTGTTCAGCGGCCACCGCCATGTGGCTCTCACCTGGATCGACCCGCTCGCGCATGCCGCCGAGGGCGAAGGCGAGGGCGGCAAGCTCACCGCGCCCATGCCCGGCAAGGTCATCGCGGTCATGGTCCAGGCCGGCAGCCGGGTCGCGCGCGGTGCGCCGCTGCTGGTGATGGAGGCCATGAAGATGGAGCACACCATCAGCGCGCCGGCCGACGGCGTGGTKGGCGAGGTGCTGTATGGCGTGGGCGAGCAGGTCGGCGAAGGCGCGCAATTGCTGTCCTTCGAAGCCGGCAACGGCTGAGCCGCCGCTTCAGGCGGCTCCCGCTGCAAGAAAACCGCAGGCCGTGCCCATCCTCTGCGAAAATGGAAGAGAAAGAAGACCAGAGTGGAGATGAGATGAAGTTGCAGTTGTATGTACCGGACGGCCGTTACCAGCCCTGGATCGACGGCTTTGCCGAGGCCCTGCCCGAAGCGCAATGCCTGACCTGGGAAGACAGCAAGAACGAGCCGGTCGACTACGCCGTGGTGTGGCGCCCGCCGCTCGAGATGCTGCGCGGGCGTACCGACCTGAAAGCCGTGTTCAACCTGGGCGCCGGCGTGGACGGCATCCTGAGCCTGCGCGACACCGACCCGGATGCGCTGCCGGCCGGCGTGCCCATCGTGCGCCTGGACGATGCCGGCATGGCCGCGCAGATGATCGATTACGTGACGCACGCGGTACTGCGCTATTTCCGCCGCCTGGATGAATACGCGCTGGCCCAGCAGGCCGGCACCTGGCGCTTTCTCAAGCCGCATCGCCGCGCCGATTTCATTGTGGGCGTGATGGGCGTGGGCACGCTCGGCGCGCAGATCGCGCAGGCGCTGGCCGGCTTCGGCTTCCCGGTGCGCGGCTGGAGCCGCACGGCGCGCGATATCGAAGGGGTGCAGGGCTTTGCCGGCGAAGCTGGCCAGGCACCGTTCCTGGATGGCCTGCGCGTGCTGGTCAACGTGCTGCCGCTCACGCCGGAAACCGAGAACATCCTGGACGCCGGCCTGCTGGGCAAGCTCGCCAAGGGCGCCTACCTGGTCAACGTGGCGCGCGGCCCGCACCTGGTCGAGCAAGACCTGCTGGCTGCCGTGCAGTCGGGACAGATCGCCGGCGCCACGCTCGACGTGTTCCGCACCGAGCCGCTGCCCGCCGGGCATCCGTTCTGGGCCGAGCCGCGCATCACCATCACGCCGCATATCGCGGCATTGACGCTGCGCGAAGATAGCGTCGCCCAGATCGCGGCCAAGATCCGCGCGCTGGGCGCGGGCCAGCCGATCGCCGGCGTGGTCGACCTGCAACGCGGCTATTGAGCAAGCCGGGCGCCGGGGCGGAGCGTTTGCGCCGGGTGCCCTGGCCCAATGTCCGCACATTAGTTAAATCGCGCACGCTGCGACGCGTGCGCAGCAACCAGACAGCGAGGAGACATCATGACCCTGCCCCACTATGTAAAAGTCGTAGAAGTCGGCCCGCGCGACGGCCTGCAAAACGAAAAGGCGATGGTGCCGACCGAGGTCAAGGTCGACCTGATCAACCGCCTCAGCGACGCCGGCTTCGTCAACATCGAAGCCGCCTCCTTCGTCTCGCCCAAATGGGTGCCGCAGATGGCCGATGGCGCCGACGTGATGGCGCGCATCCAGCGCCGGCCGGGCACGCTGTACTCCGTGCTMACGCCCAATATGAAGGGCTTCGAAGGCGCGGTGGCCGCGTCGGCGGACGAGGTCGTGATCTTCGGCGCCGCCAGCGAGGCGTTCTCGCAAAAGAACATCAACTGCTCCATCGCCGAATCCATCGAGCGCTTCGCGCCTGTCGCCGCCGCTGCCAAGGAGAAAGGCCTGCGCCTGCGCGCCAGCATCTCCTGCGCGCTGGGCTGCCCCTACCAGGGCGAGGTGCCGGTGCACGCGGTGGTGGACGTGGTGCGCCGCATGCGCGATCTCGGCTGCGACGAGATCGACATCGCCGACACCATCGGCGTGGGCACGCCGGGCCGGGTGCAGGAGGTGATGCACGCGGTCGCCGCCGAATTCCCCATCGACCGGCTCTCCGGCCATTTCCACGATACCTACGGCCAGGCGCTGTCCAACATCCTGGCCAGCCTGCAGGTCGGCATCTCGATCTTCCACGCCTCGGTGGCAGGACTCGGCGGCTGTCCTTACGCCAAGGGCGCCACCGGCAACGTGGCCACCGAAGACGTGCTGTACATGCTGCATGGCATGGGCATCCACACCGGCGTGGACCTGGAGCAGGTGGTGCGCGCGGGCGACTTCATCTCGCAGTCGATCGGCCGCGCCAACAGCTCGCGCGTGGGACGCGCGCTGCTGACCAAGTGGGGCGCCGCCGCGGACGCTGCGCCTGCCTGCGTATAAGGAACCTTATCGACATGAACGCTCACTCTCCCGACAACGCCAACGACACCGCCGCGCTGCCCGAAGCGGCGCAGCGCGTGGCCGGCCTGCTGGCCGGCCTTGGCCACGACAAGCCCGTGGTCATGCTGCCCGCCACCGGCAAGACCTCGGCCGAGGCAGCGGCCGGCCTCGGCTGTTCGGTGGCCGAGATCGCCAAGTCCATCATCTTTCGCCGCGTCGCCGACGACGCGCCGGTGCTGGTGATCGCCAGCGGCAGCAACCGCGTCGACGAAGCCAAGGTCGCCGCCGTGGTGGGCCCGCTCGGCAAGGCCGATGCCAGGTTCGTGCGCGAGAAGACAGGCTACGCCATTGGCGGCGTCTGCCCGATCGGCCACGCGGTGGCGCCCGTCATGCTGCTCGACAGCGACCTGTTCCGCTACGGCAGCCTGTGGGCCGCCGCCGGCCATCCGCACGCCGTGTTCAACCTCACCCCGCAAGAGCTGCAGCGCATGACCGGGGCCGAGGTGGCCGACGTGGCGCAGCGCCAGTCCGCATGAAGCCGCTGCTTGTACGCGTCACATGCCTCATGCGCATGAGGCGTGTCATGCGCGGCATCCCGGACGAGGGCTAAGGCGATGTCGCAAGCCACCCGCCTCGTCACCGAGCTCACGCGAGGCGCGCAAGCCGCCCAGCGCGCGCAGCCCGTGCCGTCGCCGTGCCGCAACGTGTGCCGCATGGACGCCGCGAGCGGCTATTGCGAAGGTTGCCTGCGCACCATCGAGGAGATCGCCGCATGGTCCGGCAGCGACGAGGCCGGGCGGCGCAGGATCTGGCTGCTGCTGCCGCAGCGCGCCGCGGCGTTGGCCGCAAGGGCGGCGCCATGATGCATTGCACCCACAACACCGCGTGACCCGGCCATGACAACCGCCATCGACTGGTACTTCGACCCGATCTCACCGTTCGCCTACCTGGCGTTCGAGCGCTTGCCCCGGGCCTTGCCAGCCGATGTCTCGGTGCGCTACGTGCCGCTGCTGTTTGCCGGGCTGCTGCGCCATTGGGGCAACGTCGGCCCGGCCGAGATCGCGCCCAAGCGCCGCTTTACCTTCGAGCACGTTGCCTGGATCGCGCACCGCGACGGCACGCCGCTCGCCATGCCCGCCGTGCACCCGTTCAATCCGCTGCCCTTGCTGCGCTTGGCGGTCGCGCTGGAGCTCGAAGGCCGGCTCTCGCACGCCACGCTGGCACCGGTTTTCCGCTTCGTCTGGCAGCAAGGCCACGTGCCCCAGCAGCAGGCCGAGTTCGATGCGCTGTGCGGTGCGCTGGGCGTACCCACCGCTGCGCTGGCGCAAGAGGCGGTCAAGGCGCGCCTGCGGGAAAACGGGGACGAAGCGCTGGCGCGCGGCGTGTTCGGCGTACCTACTGCTGCGCTGCAAGGGGATGCCGGGGGGCAGTTGTTCTGGGGCCTGGATGCGCTCGACATGCTCACCGCGCGGCTTGCCCAGGATCCTTTCTTTGCCTMGGACGCATTCCGTGCCGCCGCMACATTGCCGGTTGGCGCGGGGCGCGCCGATGCACCGCCGCCTCCCACGCCGCGCGCTGACTAGCTGATTTGCCGACACCCCGATGCCAACCACTTTCACGCCTCCAAACCTGCCCGGCACCATGCGCGTTTTCGAGCGCGGCTGGCTATCCGCCAACAACATCCTGTTCATCGATGGCGACGACACCGCGCTGGTCGATTCCGGCTACGTCACGCATGCGCCACAGACGCTGGCGCTGGTCGAGGCCGGCCTCGGCGGGCGGGCGCTGCGGCGCCTGGTGAACACGCACCTGCACTCCGACCACTGCGGCGGCAACGCCACGCTGCAGCGCCGCTGGCAGCCGCGCACGCTGATCCCCGCCGCGGAGGCCGAGGCGGTGCGCGCTTGGGACGTGGACGCCCTGAGCTACCGCGCCACCGGCCAGCAGTGCGACCGCTTCAGCTTTGATGACGTGGTGCAGGACGGCGACACCTTGCGCCTGGGCGGGCTCGACTGGCAGGTGGTAGGCGCGCCCGGCCACGATCCCCATGCCGTGATGCTGTTCGCCCCGCAGGAAGGCATCCTGATCTCCGGCGATGCGCTGTGGGAAAACGGCTTTGGCGTGATCTTCCCGGAACTCGACGGCGAGAGCGGCTTCGCCGAGCAGGCGGCCGTGCTGGCGCGCATCGCCACGCTGGATGTGCGCGTGGTGATTCCCGGCCACGGGCGGCCCTTCACCAACGTGGCGGCCGCGCTTGACGTTGCTGCCGGGCGGCTGGCCTACCTCAGCGCCGATGCCGGGCGCAACGCCACGCATGCCATCAAGGTGCTGGTGAAGTTCAAGCTGCTGGAGCAGCAGCGCATGCGGCGCGACGCGCTGCTGGCGTGGATGGCGCAGGCGCCGCTGATGCAGCGCATCCATGCGCGCTTCATGCCCGCGCAGGACATGGCGGCCATCCTGGACCGGATCCTGGCGTCGCTGGCCGCCGCCGGCGCGCTGGCGGAGGAAGGCGGCGAGGTGTACAACCGGGATTGAGCGGTAACGCTGGTAATGCGGGCGCCACCATGCCCAGGCGCCTGTCCCTGACCCTTTGCGAGGAAACCGTCCATGCCTGCCTTTCCCGTCGCACTGCTTCACCCGCTGGTCGCGCATCTCTGCGCCTCGACGATCCACGCGCACGGCGCCGACCTCGAGATAGAACTGGCGCCATTCGTGCTCGGCGGCGCGCCGGTGCGCACGGCGATCCGGCTCGACGGCATGGACCTGCCCACCTACAGCCTTGAGCAACTGGCGGGCAAGCGCCTCGTCTTCCCGCTCAACCCGGAGCCCGGCTACATCGACGGCTCGCTCTACCTCGACGGCCGCCATCATGCGGTCGACATCCGCGAGCTGCGCTTTGGCGAGATCGACCAGCAAGGCTTGCCTGTGATGATCGAGGGCTGCATTCATTTCGACGACGGCGCCCGCTTCGACGACACGGCACTGAGCCTGGCCGCCTGCATCGCCCGACCCTTGTCCGACGCGGAGATCGACGCGCTGATCGACCGTGCCGCCGCCGATGCCGGCGCTGGCTCGATCCAGCAGTCCGGCAAGGTGATGGCCGCGCTGAGCCGCCACCCGAGCCTGCGCCATGCCGACATGGCGCTGCTGCATGCGCGCGTGCAGGCCAGGCTGCTGATTGGCGAAGCCATGAGGCCGAGATGAGGCGGCCTGGCCACGACGCTCGCCGCACTGGCATGCACGCCGGGCGCGTCATGCCCCACGATGCGCGCGCCGGCAAGGTCCCGCGCTGACCGAGTCCCAAGGATGCACCATGCAAGCCCTTCACGGCCAAGGCTTCCTCCTTCGCCCCTTCCGCTATCCCGACGTGCCCCAGTTCGTGGCCGCCGTGCACGAATCGCTCGAGACCGTGGGCAAATGGCTGCCGTGGTGCCACGCGGGCTATAGCGTGCGCGATGCCGAGAACTGGGTCGACCTGTGCAGGGAAAGCATGGCCATGGGCGAGGCCTACGACATCGGCGTATTCGCCCCGGACGGCAGGGAGCTATATGGCGGCGTCTCCATCAACCAGATCAACCGCGACTACAACTTCGGCAACCTCGGCTACTGGATCCGCCAGACCCGGCAGCGGCAGGGACTGGGCGCGCGCGCGGCAGAGCTGATGGCATGCTATGCCTTTCACCGCCTCGGGCTGACGCGCCTGGAAGTGGTCGCCGCCGAGCACAACGTGGTCAGCCGCGCCGTCGCGCAGAAGATCGGCGCGCAGTTCGAATGCATCGCCCGCAACCGGCTGGTGCTGCACGGCGTGCCGTGCTCGGCGGCGATGTACTCGCTGGTGCCGCCGTGGTACGGCAATGCCGGCCCGTCCAGGGACAAAGGCAAGGATCAAGACAAGGGGGAGGCGAGATGAAGGGAGCCACTCACGAGCCACTCACGCCGGCACCCGCACGCCCCCCGCGCTATTGAGCGCGAACTCATACCGCTCCGAACGTATGGAAAACAGCGTGTGCTCGCAAACCGCGCCATCCGCGAGGAACGACGTGCGCTCCAGTTCCAGCAGCGGATGCGTGCGCGAGGTCTGCAGCACGGCAGCCAGGTGCTGGCCCGCCGAGCGGGCGCGGATGACGAGGTCGGCCCGGTCGACCTGCATGCCCAGCAACTGGCCGATCAAGGTGTAGGACGGATTGCGCTCGGCATCTTCCCAGCCAGGCGTGGCATCACACGCGATGTGGGTCTCGGCGAGCGCAATCGGCTCGCCATCGAGACGATGCAGGCGCTGCAAGGCGATGCAGTGGCCGAGCGCGGCGGGAAAGATACCGCGCAGCCGGGCCGGCACGGCGATCCGCTCCAGCGCGACCAGCTGCATCTCTGGCGCGTGTCCCTGCAGCACCAGCGAGTCGTAGAAGCCGCGCAGTGTATCCAGGCCATGGCGCAGGCGCTTGTCGACCACGAAGGTGCCTTTGCCTTGTTTGCGCTCGACCAGGCCAGCGTCAACCAGCCGCGTGATCGCCAGGCGCACCGTGACCCGGCTCACCCCGAAACGCTCGCCCAGCTCGGCCTCGGAAGGCAGCTTTCCGGACGGGTCGAAGCGCCGCTTCTGGATTTCTTCGCGCAACAAATCTGCGATCTGTTCGTACAGTGAAATGGCGTTCTCACGCGCAACACTCATGTAAAACCCTGTTGTATCAAAGGCTTGTGAAAAACAGCATAACAATATGCCAATGCCTTCGTTGGACATCTTGTATTAAAACGTATTATTGCCTTCCAAGGCCGGACTGACCAGTGCGGCGTCTTACGTGCGTATCGGGAAACCGCCAAGGAGCCGCAGTGAACTCTCCCCTCAACCCGCCATCGGCGCATTCGCGAGCCGGTTGGCAAGCATACCTGTACAAGCCGCCGGCCTGGTTCCGGCTGGGGCCATTGCGCAAAGCGCAGCTGGGCTTCGTGGCCGCGTGGATCGCCTTCTTCGTCATCCTGTTCGTGCTCCCGCAGCCGCAGGGCTTGCCGCCCGCGGGCCGTGCCACGCTGGCCGTGGTGGCCTGGGCCAGCCTGGTCTGGATGAGCGAGGCCGTGCCGGTCGGCGTGAGCGGCATGCTGATCCCCGCGCTGCTGGTGCTGGCGCATGCGGTGACGCCGTTCTCCAAGGCGGCCAGCGGCTTTGCCACGCCGGTGGTGTTCCTGTGCCTGGCGGCGTTCATCTTCTCGGCCATCATGCAGGCGGCCGGGCTGGACCGGCGGATCGCCTTGTTCCTGCTCGACAAGCTGAAGACGCGTACCGCCAACGGCGTGATCTGGGTGATGTTCGTGGTCAACTTCGTGCTGGGCTTTCTCGTGCCGGCGGCCAATGCCCGCGCGGCCACCTTGCTGCCGGTCGTCAACGGCATCGTGGGCCTGTTCGGCGACTCGCCGCGTGAGCGCAGCGCGAAGAAGGCCATCGTGATTCAGTCGCTGGTGTATGGCTCGATGATCAGCGGCATGTGCATTCTCACCGCGCACCTGCCCAATATGGTGATCGTCGGCCTGCTGCAGAAGAACCTCGGCCTGCACATTTCCTATCTCGACTGGTTCAAGCTGCAATGGCCGTACCTGGGCATGTTCGTGCTGACCCAGCTGTGGGTGCAGTCCTACTTCAGGTCGCGCGCGGTCCGGCTGCCTGGCGGCCAGGCTGCGATTGCCGCCGAGCGTGCCGCGTTGCCGCCGGCAGGTGTGCAATCCAAGACGATCCTGGCGGTGTTTGCCGTGGTGGCCGTGCTGTGGGCGACCGAGTCGTGGCATGGCCTGCCTTCCGAAATCGTGGCCTTGCTCGGGCTGGCGGCGCTGTTCGTGCCCGGGTGGACGGGACTGGGCTGGAAAGATATCCAGGCCCGCACGATCTGGGGCACGTTCTTCCTGCTGGCTGGCGCGCTGAGCCTGTCCTCCGCGATTGGCGAGACCGGCCTGGCGCCGTGGGTGGCCGACTGGCTGTACCGCTTCGCCGCGGGCCATCCGTGGTGGCTGGCGTTGCTGATCGTCATGCTCGGCACGCACGTGGCGCGCCTGGCCATGCTGTCCAACGTGGCCGCGGTGACGATGATCGCGCCGATCATGCTGGCGCTGGCACCCAAGCTCGGGCTGCATCCCGCCGCGTTCACCTTGCTGGTGTGCGACAGCGACAGCTTTGCCTACATCTTGCCCACGCAGATCACCGCGGCCGTGGTGGCCTATAGCAGCGGCACCTTCACCACGTCGGACTATGCCCGCGTGGGCGTGGTGTCGGTGCTGATCGGTATTGCCTACGGCCTGCTGGTCATGGCGCCCTGGTACGCCTACCTGGGCATCCCGGTGTGGGATGCCAGCGCGCCGTGGCCATTTCATTGACATCGGAGTTCCCCCCCCAATGACCGACAAGACAACACTGGCCGCGCGCTACGCCGCGCTGCGCGAGCGCCTGGGCACGCATCACGCGCCCGCCGGCCTGTACGAGAAGAACAAGGCGCTGCCGTTCGCCGGCCGGGTGAGCTGCTCCGTGAGCCGGCTGGAAGCGGGCGAATGGGCCGAGATCATCCTCGACTACGAGGTCGGTGCCTCCGGCGTGGCGGATGGCGCGTGGCTCAAGGCGACCTTCAAGTTCTACTCCGACTGGGCGCTGTTCCAGACCACCGACCCGGGCGGCGCCAACTACATCAGCGCCGAATACCAGGCCGCGCCGCTTGTGCCCGGCCAGAGCCCAGCGAGCGTGCAATCGCTCAACGTGCGCTTCGAGCAGAAGGGGCATGAGCGTCCGTTCCAGAAGGCGATCATCGTCGACGTTGTCGATGGCTACCTCAATGCCGGCGATCACATCCTGATCCGCCTTGGCGACCGGCGCCGCGGTGGGCCCGGCACGCGCGTACAGACCTTTATCGAAGACAGCTTTCGCTTCCGGCTCTATGTGGACCCGCTCGGCACTTCGCGCTTCGTCGCGGTGCCGGGCGATGCGGTGATCGATATCCATGCCGGGCAGCCGGCGCAGGTCCTGCTGCAGGCGCCGCGCTTTGCCCGGCCGGGCACGCCGTTGCCGCTCAGGGCTTCGCTGATGGACAGGTGGGGCAATATCTGCGCCGCGGCGGGCGGCTCGATCCGCCTTGCCGCGTGGCAAGGCAACGAGCTTATCCTCCAGCGCGACTATCCCATGCCCCAGGCGGGCTGGGCATCGGTGGGCATCGACGACCTGCCCGCCAGCACTGGCACGCTGCGCCTGGAAGCCACCTTGACGGATGCGCCCCGCGTCGCCAAGGGCTCGGCTTGGCTATCGGTCTTCGACGCAGCCGGTGCGCCGCGCGCCTTTTACGCCGACTTGCATGTGCATGCGCACGACACGGTCGGCACCAATAGCCCGGCCTACAACGCGGCCTATGCGCGCGACGTGGGCGGCATCGATGTGTTTGGCTACACGGTCAACGATTTCCAGATTACCGATGCCAACTGGCAGCTTGGGCTGGAAGCCGTGGAAACCTTCAACGAGCCCGGCCGCTTTGTCGCATACCCGGTGCAGGAGTGGTGCGGCAGCTCCACGGCCGGGGGGGATCACAACGTCGTGTTCCTTGGCGACGGCGCGCCGGATTTTCCCTACAACGCCCGCGGCGAACACAATCGCACGCTGGTCTGGAACGAGGACATGAAGGGCACCGCGGCCGAGCTGGGGCGCTGGCCGGTCGAGGAACTATGGGACGCCTATGTCGGCGCGCCCGAGCAGCACCTGATCATGCCGCACGTGGGCGGGCGGCGCTACATCCCGGACTGGCATCATCCCGAGCTGGAACGACTGGTGGAAATCGCTTCCAGCTGGGGGCATTTCGACTGGTTGTACCGCGATGTGATGGCGCGCGGCTACCAGCTGGGCGTGGCAGCCAGCGGCGACGAGCACCGCGGCCGCCCCGGCGGCGGCCCGCCCGGCGTGCAGGTGTTCGGCGTGCGCGGCGGCCTGACCGGCGTGCTGGCCGAGCGGCTGGACCGGCAGGCGATTGGCCGTGCCCTGCGCGCGCGCCACACCTGGGCTAGTACCGGCGAGCATACGGCGCTGCTGGTGCGCTGCGGCGATTTCGTGCAGGGCGATGCGTTCTCGCTGCCGGCCTCGCATCGCGGCCCGGCCCGGCTCGACTATCGCTTCCTCGGCCAGACTGGCTGGGAGTACCTGGCGGCCTATGATCACAATGGCTTGATCTGGGAGCGCAACCTGCATCGGGAGGCCGGCTTCTCCGAGCGCCTGATCCGCGTGCGCTGGGGCGGCGCGCGGATCCGCGACCGCTATCGCTGGGCCGCCTGGCAAGGCCGCATCCGCATTCTCAATGGCACGATCCACCGCTTCGGCGGGCACGGCTTCGAGCATCAGGAAGAAGCCTGCTGGCGCGAAGGCGCGACCGACATCGGTTTTCGCAGCGATACCTATGGCGATGCGGACAGCGTGGAAATCGACGTGAGCAACCTCGCTGCCGCGCGCATCGTGATCGAAGGGCACATCGACAGCTTCATCAAGGTGGGAGATCCGCTGCAGCGCAATCCCTTTGCCCATGCGCCGGATTTTCGCTGGGAGGTCAGCGGCGCCGAACTGCTTGCCAATGACGGCCTGCGGCTGGAGCTGGGTGGCACGGAACTGTTTATCGCGCTGGAGCGGCTCACCGACAAGGCATTGCCGGTGGACGTGAGCGGCGTGGTCGACGTCGAGCCGGTGAACGGACCCCATGGCCACCGCCCGGTGTACTTCCATGGCCGGGAACGAGACGACGGCAAGGTGTGGTCGTCGGCTCAGTTCATCACCTTCGCGTGAGGCATGGCGCGCGGCGAGGGCGTGACCGGCGCGCTGGTGCGCCGGTCATCGGGGTCGCGCGCTAGCGGTCAGGAGCCTTTGCTGATGGCGAATGCGTAGGTGCGCTCATCCTGGCGCGGCACCACCTTGTACCCCTTCTTCGCTGCCCATACGTTGATCTGGAAATACAGCGGGATCACGCCGTCATCCTTGATCCCGATCTCGGTCGCGTCCTGCAGCAGCTTCTCGCGCGCGCGATCGTCGATGGTGGTCAGCGCCGTGGCCAGCTTGGCATCCAGCGCAGGGTTGCTGTAGCGGCCGCGATTGGATGCGCCCCAGCCCTTGGCCGGATCGTAGGTGGCCAGCAGCGACTTCAGCGACGAGCCAGCCTCGCCCGTGTCCGCGCCCCAGCCGGCCAGCATGAAGGAGAACTCCAGCTTGTTGGCGCGCGTGAAGAAGGTGGCGGACGGCATGGCTTCGACCCGGGTCTGGATGCCGACGCGCGCCAGCATGGAGGCAATCGCCTGCGCGACTTGTTCGTCGTTGACGTAGYGGTTGTTGGGCGCGTGCAGCGTGAGCGCGAAGCCGTCGGGATAGCCCGCTTCCGCCAGCAGTTTCCTGGCGCCTGCGGCGTCGAAGGTGTCGGGCTTGAGGCCTGGCACATGGCCGAACAAGGTGGAGTTCACGAGCTGCCCGGTGGGCTCGGCGGCGCCTTCCATCACGCGGTCGACGATGGCCTGGCGCGAGATGGCGTGCGAGATGGCGGCGCGCACGCGCGCGTCCTTGAGCGGGTTCCTGGCGAGCGGCTTGCCGGTCTTGTCGGTGACGAAGGGCGTGACGTCGCGGTTGCTGTCCAGGTGCAGGTACATCATGCGGAAGGTCGGCACCTTGAACACGCTCACGCCGGGATCGGCGGAGAGCTTGCGGATATCCGAGGTGGGCACGTTCTCGATGACCTGCACGTCGCCGGCAAGCAGCGCGGCCACGCGCGGCGCGTCGTTGGTGAGGATGCGCAGCGATACAGTGTCCCACTCCGGCTTGTTGCCCCAGTAGCTGTCGTTGCGCGTCAGCTCGATGCGGTCGCCCTTGCGGAAGCTGACGAACTTGTACGGGCCGGTGCCGACCATGGCGCGGCCGCTGTTGAAGTCGTCGCCGCTGGCGTTCTCCGCGACCTTCTTCGACAGCATGTAGATGGTGGAGAGGTCATTGGGCACCAGCGGGTAAGGGCCGTGGGTGGTGATGCGCACGGTCAGCTTGTCGACCGCGGTGATGTCCTTGAAGCCCTTGGTGTAGATGGTGTACGGCGACGGGCTGTTCTTGACCGTGGCGGGGCGGTTCAGCGAGTAGACCACGTCGGCCGAGGTGAACTCGCTGCCGTCGTGGAACTTCACGCCGGGGCGCAGCTTGATTTCCCAGGTGGTGTCATCGACCGGCTTCCACGAGAGCGCCAGCGCGGGCTTGAAGCGCATCGTCTCGTCCTTGGCGATCAGGGCCTCGAACATGTGCTCGGCCACGTTCGCGTTGGGCGTGACGTTGTGATAGTGCGGGTCCAGCGAGGTGATGTCCCCCGACATGCCGATGGTGAGGCTGGCAGCAACCGCGGTTGGGGAGAGCGCTGCGCAGGCGAGGCTCGTGGCAAGTGCTGCGGCGCCAAGGGCGCGGCGGATGATCGTCATCGATGGGTCCCTGGTAGGCAAGATGCGGTGCAGGCATTGTCAGGAGATGCAGACATCCATGTCAAGGCGGGCAGACCCGCAGCGCCGGATGCACCGGGGCGAGGCGGCCGTGCACAGCGGGCGTGCGGTTTTGCGGGGTGTTTGCCCTGCGGCGTGGCACAAACTTCGGACTGTTCAATTGCAATTGTCAACGGTCAAATGCCAACTGTCAGGCCGCAAACCGGCGCAACTGTGCCTGTGCGACCTGACAGCCCGGCTTTATATTGGAAGCCATTCTCTTTGCGCCACGCGCGCCTCCCCGCCCATGCTCAAGATCCTTGGAAAGGCCTCCTCCATCAACGTCCGCAAGGTGCTCTGGTGCTGCGAMGAACTCGGCTTGCCGTTCGTGCGCGAGGACTGGGGCTCGGGCTACCGCCCCACCGATACGGCGGAATTCCTCGCGCTGAATCCGAACGCGATGGTGCCGGTGCTCGACGACGAGGGCTTTGTGCTTTGGGAGTCGAACACCATCATCCGCTACCTGGCGTCGCGCTATGGCGATGGCGCCATCTACCCGGCTGCCGCGCAGCAGCGCGCGCGGGTGGACCAATGGATGGACTGGCAGGCGACGGAGCTGAACAACACGTGGCGCTACGCGTTCATKGCGCTGGTCAGGCAATCGCCTTTGCACCGGGACGAGCGGGAGATCGCGGCTTCCATTGCCAGCTGGTCACRGCATATCGGCATCCTCGAGCGTCAACTCGCGGTGTCGGGCGGCTATGTCGCGGGCGAGCGCTTCACACTCGCCGATATTCCGATCGGCTTGTCGGTAAACCGGTGGTACGCCACGCCGTTGCCGCATCCGGACTATCCGGCGGTGGCGGAATACTTCGAGCGGCTTGGCGAGCGGGAAGGGTTTGCGCGCCACGGGTGCAACGGCATTGCCTGAGTGAAGAAACGGGGCGCAATACAACGGGGCGCAATACGCGCCCCGTTTCTTGCCAGTTGCGCAGAGGCTTAGAACGTCGTGCGCACGCCCAGCTTGACGCTGCGCCCTGCCAGCGGCGCGACGTCGCGCAGGATCGAGGTGGCGCTGCGGGCGTCCTGGTTGGTCAGGTTGTCGCCGCGCAGGTAGACCAGCGTCTGGGTGCCTGCCATCTTGAACTTGTACGTGATGGACACGCCAAGCAAGGTGTATGCATCGGTGGGCGTGTCATTGGATGGCACGCGCGTCTGGCGGGCGGCGTAGGTCACGTCCGCGCGCGCCCCCCACGGGCCGGCGCCGTACACCACCGCGCCACCCAGGCGCAACGGGGACAGGCGCGGCAGCGGCTGGCCGGTGTTGCGGTTCTCGCCGCGCACGTAGTCCGCGCGGGCCTCCAGGTCCACCGTGTCGCTGCTGGTCAGCAGCTTCTGCCACACACGTGTCTTGCCTTCGGCCTCGAAGCCGTACAGCGTGGCGGGCACGCCCATGTATTGCATCACGGGCAATGCGCCGGCGCTGCCGGGCGTGACGGAATCGCCCTCCGCGTCGCGCGCGGTGCCCGTGTTGGTGAGCGCCAGGTAGTTCGCGAAGCGGCTGTAATAGCCCGACAGGCCGGCGCTGTGCGGGCCCGACTTGAAGCGCACGCCCAGGTCCAGCGAGGTTGCGCGTTCCTTGTTGGCGTTGGGGTCGCCTTGCTCCCACGAGCCGGTAGCCACGTGGGGGCCATTGGCGTACAGCTCGTAGAAGGTCGGGGCGCGCTCCGTGTAGGCCAGGTTGCTGGTCAGCGACCAGGCCGGCGCCAGCTTGTAGAGCAGGCCGGCCGAGGCGCTGCCGGCGTTGAAGCTGCGGCTGGCGTCGGAGAAGCGGTCGTTGCCGTTGGCCTGCGCCTTCACGCTGGTGTGGTCCATGCGCCCGCCCAGGTTGAGCTTGAGGTCGCCGCTAGCGGTCAGCGGCATTTCCTCGAAGATGAACAGGGCCGCGTTGTCGGTGTCGGTGCTCGGCACGAAGGCTTCCTCGCCAAGCGCCGAGAAGCGGGTCGAGCCGAACTGGGTGCCGATCACACCCATCATGTTGCCGATGCGCGCGTGCTTGGCCTCGAAGCGTGCGTCCCAGCCGTTGTTCTTGAAGATGGTGCCGGTCTGCCCGGAGTCGACCTCCTTGTGTTCGTAGTCGGTGTAGCTGAACTTGCCCTTGACCGATTCGATGAAGCCACCGGTATTGCCGGCCAGGTTGCGCGCCTCGCCTTCGAGCGCGAAGCGTTGCTGGCGCATCTGCAGCCGCACGGTGTCTTCGGCGGGGGTGCCGTATTCGTTGTGGTACTCGCTGTAGTTGGCGCCGACGAAGCCGTCGGCCCAGGTGTAAGCGCCACCCAGCGAGCCGCCCGACTGCTGCGCGTTGCTGTTGGGCAGGCGGCCGTAGGCCTCGTTTTCGCCTTCCGGCAGCGGCTGGCTGTTGCGCAGGCTGGCGCTGCGCGCGTAGCCGGGGATGCGCAGGTCGCTGGTCTTGCGGGCGAAGGCGTCGGCATGGATGGCGATCTGGCCATTGCCGGCCTCGAGCAGGCCGCTGGCGTTGCGCGCGCTGTCGCCGCCGGCGGTGGCGCTGGCGTCCACCGCGCCGCCGATGCCCTGGATCGGCTCCTTCGGGATGCGGTTGTCGATCACGTTGACCACGCCGCCGATGGCGTTGCCGCCGTACATCAGCGCGGCCGGGCCGCGCACCACTTCAATGCGCTCGGCCACCAGCGGATCAACTGGCACGGCGTGGTCGTTGGACAGGGTGGAGGCGTCGACGGTGGTGCCGCCGTTCTGCAGCACCTTGATGCGGTCGCCGTCCAGGCCTCGGATGATCGGGCGGCTGGCGTTCGGGCCGAAGTAGCTTGAGGACACGCCCGGCAGCTTGTCCAGGGTGTCGCCCAGCGTGCTGCCCTGGCGCACGGCAAGGGCATCGCCGCTGAGGGTGGAGACTGGCGCCACCAGGTCGGTGAGCTCGCTGCCCAGCGGGTTAGCTGTGATGACCACCTCGCGCAGCGTGGCCGGGGCGGCGGCGGGCGCAGCCGGCGCCGTCGACGCAGCCGGGGCGCTTTGCGCGAACACGCCCGTGGAAACGGAGGCGGAGGCGATCAGGGCCGCCACGGCGGCGAGCGGCGTGCGCCGCAGGATATGGGTTTGTTGGAGGCGGAAAGACATGGCTCGCATTGTTCTTGGATGCTTTCGAGTGCGTGGCGCCAGCGTCCGGATGCCGGCCGCACGCCGTGCCGCGCAAAATGCGCGGGACGGCGGCGGGCAGCAAGGTTCAGGAGCGCGGCGCGATGCGGCAGGCGGCGGGCGGCGGCTTGGCAGCCGCGGCCCGGGTTTCAGGCGAGAGCGTGAACGGCCGGAGGGGCGCGCGAGCGGAAAGGCTGGGGATGTTGCAGGTCGGGCCGGCGCCAGCCCACGCTGAACGGCACCGGCGACTGCAGGTGCGTGAGCGCCGGCATGACCGGCGTGCCGCAATGGCTGGCGGCCACCGTGGCGCCGTCGAACAAGACGCAGAAGTGCCCCGCCAGCTTGAGCGAGAGCGGCAGGCCGGGATCGGCCCGGGCGCTATCGGTGACATGGATCTCGTTGTCGTCGGCGCCGGTAACAGGCAGGGCAGCCTCGCGGTTGCTGGCGGCGGCCTGCAGCGCCGGGCTGAACAGCCCGCCGTGATGAATGCGGTGCGTCAGCCCGGCATGCTGGGCCAGCAGCAGGCACAGCGCCAGCCAGAGCGCCGGCCATAGGCCGAGGCCGCGCTCGCGCCAGCGCTGCAGGCGCTGCCAGGGCCGAACGGCGTCAGTGGCCATGCCCGCCGTGATTGTGGCCGTGATCGTGGCCGTGGTCATCGCAACCGCAGTCGTCGCCATGCTCGTGGCCGTCATCGTCCAGGCCGTCGTCCCAGCTCGGGAACGGGTCGGCGTACTGCGCCCAGGCATCCGGGCCGGCAGCCATTTCCGCGTCGGTCAGCAGGCAGGCGTCCAGCAGCGCTTCGAGCGCGGGGCGGTCAAGGTCCTGGCCGATCAGCACCAGTTCCTGGCGCCGGTCGCCGAAGGGCGCGGGTTTGCCATCCACGGTCATATCGGCTTCGAGCTCGGCGCGGCCTGCTTCGTCGTCCGGCCATTCGGACGAATCCAGCGCGGCCCACCAGGCGCCAGCACCGCCGTGGCGGCACACGCCGCCTGCCTGGCCCCAGGTGCCGGCTGCGTGCATGCGCGTGGCCAGCCAGAAGAAGCCCTTGGAGCGCAGCACATTGCCATGCTCGCGCAGCCATTCGGTGTGGATCAGGTCGGCGAAGCGCTGCGGATGGAAGGGGCGGCGGCGGCGGTAGACGAAGCTGCCGATGCCGTAGGCTTCGCTCTCCGGTACGTGTTCGCCGCGCAGTTCCGCCAGCCAGCCCGGGGCGGCGGCGGCGGCGTCGAAGTCGAAGCGGCCGGTGTCGAGGATGCTGTCCAGCGGTACCTTGCCGAAGCTGGCCGGCACGATGGCCGCGCGCGGGTTGAGCGAATGCAGGATGCCGGCGAGGCGCTCGCGCTCGGCCTCGCTGACGAGGTCGAGCTTGTTGAGCACGATCACGTCGCAGAATTCGACCTGCTCGATCAGCAGGTCGACCACCGTGCGGTCRTCGTCCTCGTCGCGCGCCTGGCCACGGTCCTGGAGGAAGTCGGCTTCGTTGAAGTCTTGCAGGAAGTGCGCGGCATCGACTACCGTCACCATGGTATCCAGGCGGGCAACGGTGTCCAGTGCCACGCCTTGCTCATCCTCGAAGGTGAAGGTCTCCGCGATGGGCAGCGGCTCGGCGACCCCGGTCGACTCGACTAGCAGGTAATCGAAGCGGCCCTCGCGTGCCAGCTTGCCGATCTCGGTCAGCAGGTCCTCGCGCAGCGTGCAGCAGATGCAGCCATTGGTCAGCTCGATCAGGCGCTCGCCAGCCTGCGCCAGCATGCCGTCGCCAAGCAGGCGGGCGTCGATGTTGACGTCGGCCAGGTCGTTGACGATCACTGCCACCCGCTTGCCTTCGCGGTTGGCCAGAACATGATTGAGCAGGGTTGTCTTGCCGGCACCGAGGAATCCGGACAGCACGGTGACGGGCAGGCGATCGGCCATGGCATCGAGTCGCGCCGGGGTTGGGGCGCGTGTTATTGCAACAAAGTTGCGACTGTATCAGAAAGCAAGGGGGAAAGCAGGCAATTCGGGGAGCGCGATGGCCGCACGAATCCCGCCGTTCCTAATGATAGGCCCGTGCCTGTGACACCACAAAGGCGAATGATGAATGGCAGGCGATGCCTGCAGGTGTCGTGCCGCTCAAACAAAACGGCCCGGAGAACCGGGCCGTCTGGCGCGCGGGGCGACAGCCCCGGGCAGTCGCCGAATCAGTCGCCGAACAGCTTCTGGCGCAGTTCGCGGCGTTGCTGGGCTTCCAGCGACAGCGTGGCGGTGGGCCGGGCCAGCAGGCGCGGCACGCCGATCGGCTCGCCGGTTTCCTCGCACCAGCCGTAGTCGCCGGACTCGATGCGGGCCAGCGATTGCTCGACTTTCTTGAGCAGCTTGCGCTCGCGGTCGCGCGTGCGCAGTTCCAGCGCGTGCTCTTCTTCGATGGTGGCGCGGTCGGCGGGATCCGGCACGATGACCGTTTCGCGCAGGTGCTCGGTGGTCTGGTCGGCGTTTTTCAGGATATCGTCGCGCAGCTGCTCAAGGCGATGTTTGAAGAAGCCGAGCTGCGCTTCGTTCATGTAATCCTTGTCGCCCATCTTCAGGATTTCAGCTTCAGTCAGAAGTTTATTGCTGCTCATGGTTGCTGCTGATTCTCTTGTTGGTGCGACCGGCGGCGTCTTGGTCCGCTCGGGTGCAGTGTCCGGCCGCTTGCGCGGCGCGGAGGTTTCGCTCTGGCTGGCTGCAGACTGGCTGCTGTGCGTGCCTCCCTTGGCCTCGCCCGCACCGGCGTGCGCCGTACTGCCGCGGGGAGCAGGCGCAGCCTCCATGGACTGCGCCTTCAGCGTCTCGGCCGCAGCGCTGCTGCTTTTGCTGCGGCTTTGTTTCGTTTTCGTTGCGGCTACCATGGGACACCTCTCTCTCGCGTCGATCGATGACGGCGCGTGACGGGTGCCCCGAGCGGAGGGCGGTCTCCGCATAAAGCACTGCGACCGCACCTGCCGGCAGCCCGCCTCATGCTGACGACGACCGCCGCCCTGCATTGCGGGCACCATCGCCAAATGACCAAATGGCCAAAAGACAAAAGGCTACGTTCCCCGCACTAAATCCAGCCTATTGTACTTGAACAAAAATTTTGGAGATATGGGAGAAAAGCGGGGAGTTTTCCCTGATATCCCAGCCCCCCCTCCGACGAGGGGGGGCGGCAGGGCGGGCGGCGCAGCCTGCCGGCTTCAGGCCAGGCAGGTGGCCAGGCCCTTCAGGATGGCGTCCTTGGGCAGGTCCAGGCCAATGAAGACCATCTTGGTGCCGGGGGTTTCTTCGCCCCATTTTGCACMGATATCGCTGCCCATCAGCTGATGCACGCCCTGGAAGACCACTTTCCGGTCCACCGCGTCCATATAGAGTACGCCTTTGTAGCGCAGCAGGTTTTCCCCATAGACCGACAGGATGCCAGACAGGAATTCCTCCAGCTTGGCGTAATTGAAGGGTTTTTCGCTGCGGAAGACGAAGGAGCCGATGCGGTCGGTGTGGTGGTGGTGATGGTGATGGTCGTGCTTGTGATCATGACCGTGATCGTGGTGGTCATGATGGTCATGGCCGCAGTCATCGGCGCAATGGTCGCCATGCGCGTGCTCGTGCGCATGGTCGTGATCGTGCTCTTCGGCCTCGGCACGCAGGAAATCCGGGTCGATTTCCAGCTTTTCGTTCAGATTGAAGCCCCGAAGGTCAAAGATTGTGTCGATCGGCGCCTCGCCGAAATGCGCCGTGCGCACGGGCGCGCGCGGGTTCATGTGCAGCAGGCGGTGGCGCAGGTCGGCGATCTCGCCTTCCGCCACGAGGTCGGCCTTGGTGACGAAGATGGCGTCGGCAAAGCCAACCTGGCGCTGGGCTTCTTCCTGCTTGTCGAGCTGATGGTGGGCGTGCTTGGCATCCACCAGGGTGATCACGGCGTCCAGCAGGTAGCGCTGGGCGATCTCGTCGTCCATGAAGAAGGTCTGGGCCACCGGGCCCGGATTGGCCACGCCCGTGGTTTCGATCACGACGCGGTCGAAATCGATCTCGCCGGCGTCGCGGCGGGTCATCAGTTGCGACAGCGCTGCCACCAGGTCGCCGCGGATGGTGCAGCAGATGCAGCCGTTGCTCATCTGCACGATCTGCTCGCGGCCATCCTGCACCAGGATCTCGTTGTCGATGTTCTCTTCGCCGAACTCGTTTTCGATCACGGCAATCTTCATGCCGTGCTGCTCGCTCAGGATGCGCTTGAGCAGGGTGGTCTTGCCGCTGCCGAGGAAGCCGGTCAGGATCGTGACCGGGATCAGTTTAGACATTGTTTTCTCCGGGAAGGGATGCCGCTTTGGCCTGTCGTGCGCGGGGTAAGTCGGGTTTGGATAACTTGTTCGTTCGTCTAGCGAGCGGGCGGTGACGCCGCTCAGCCATGCTTGCCAGGGGTGCGTGCGCCGCATTCGGCGCAAACGCCGTTCACGGTCAGCTCCACATGCTCCACGGCAAAGCCGCTCGGCACCTTGGGCGCGGCTTGCGCCGGCGCGCTGACGCCGTCCAGGCAGAAAGTGCGGTCACAGCGGTTGCAATGGAAGTGGCTGTGCTGCCGGTGCACCTGTGCGCGCGCGGCCTCRTGCTCGACCAGGCTGAAGCGGAAKACSCGGTCGTGGCCGGCCCGCTTCTGGGCCAGCCCYTGCTCGACCAGCCAGTCGAGCACGCGGTACACGGTCACGCGGTCGATCGCTTCGCCATCGGCCGGCATGCGGTCGATCACGGCCTGGTGGGTCAGCGGCTCATGGCTTTCCATCAGGCATGCCAGGATGCCAAGGCGCGGCTGGGTCACACGCGCGCCCAGCTCGCGCAGGCGTTCGTGGGCGGCGTCCAGGATGGCCGGCGCGGGGGGCATGGCGGGTCCAGGCATGGCCTGGGTGGGGGAGGGGCTGCTGCTCATGGGCCGATTTAACCATAGTGCCCCGGGTGATGCAATTCAGTTGCGTCAACTCGGCGCCCTGGCGGCCGTCAGCAGCGTGCGCGCCATCGCGCCCGCGGTTTGCGTCTATCATCGCCAGCAGGCCCCCGAGACCCGAGGAGACACCGCATGCAGAACGACGCCAGCGCCCTGCTGTTCCCCAATTTCGAGCCCTTTCGCCTGCACATCGGCGACGTGGGGATCGCCGGCGTGCGCGGCGGCTCCGGGCCGCCGCTGTTGCTGCTGCATGGCCATCCCCAGAGCCACCTGATCTGGCACAAGGTGGCACCCGCGCTGGCCGACCACTTCACCGTGATCGCCACCGACCTGCGCGGCTATGGGAGCAGCAGCGCGCCGCCGGGCACGGCCGGCTTCGAGACCTACAGCAAGCGCGCGATGGCGCAGGACCAGGTGGCGGTGATGGCGCAGCTGGGTTTCGACCGCTTCGCACTATGCGCCCATGACCGCGGCGCGCGCGTGGCGCACCGGCTGATCGCGGACCATCCCAGCCGGGTCACGCGCGCCATGCTGCTGGACATCGCTCCCACGCTGGCCATGTACGAGCGCACCAGCATGGCATTTGCCGCCGCCTATTGGCACTGGTTCTTCCTGATCCAGCCGGCGCCGTTCCCGGAAACGCTGATCAACGCGGAGCCGGAGTTCTACCTCAACAAGCTGATGGGCCTGCGCCACGCCGGGCTGAGCCCGTTCGCGCCCGAGGCGATGGCCGCCTACACCGCCGCCATGCGCGATCCGGCCCACGTGCACGCCATGTGCGAGGACTACCGCGCGGCAGCCACCATCGACCTGGACCATGACCGGGCGGACCGCACKGATGGCCGCCGKCTGGATTGCCCGCTGCGCGTGCTGTGGGGCGAGCATGGCGTGGTGGCGCGTTGCTTCGAGCCGTTGGCGCTGTGGCAGGAGGTGGCGAGCGACGTCAGCGGCCGCGCGGTGCCCTGCGGGCATTACATCCCGGAGGAGGCGCCCGGGGTGCTGCAGGAGGAAATGCTCGGCTTCTTCTGTTGATCTTTCGTTGGCCTCCCGTGGTTCTCCTGTTGAGCACCGATTCCCGCAGGCTGCGTCGAGTTCGATACATTTAGCGTACCTTTGCGAAGAAATGTCTTAGCGGGTTATTCCGGATATTTGCCACTTTTCGACATTGATAGCATTGCGCTCCGGTCGCGCGGCCCAAGCCGCGGCGGCCGTATGCGCTGTGCCCGCGTCATGGTCGGCGCTGCCGCCCGGATCGGGCCGGCAGCGCAGGAATGGCAGCACCCGACAGGGCGCGCCACTCCGGCCGGGGCAGTGTCGGGACGGGAATAGAAGGGTATCCAGGAGATAGCATGAAACGAGTTGCACAGTTTGTGGCTGCCGCGCTGACGGTCGGCGTAATGGGAGTGCATGCGGGCGCGCAGGCAGAGGAATTCCCTGGCAGCAAGCCGGTATCGGTGGTGGTGCCTTTTGCCGCGGGCGGCCCTACCGACAAGGTCTCGCGCGAGCTGGTCATGATCATGTCCAAGCACCTGGGTACCACGATGGTGATCGAGAACCTGGGCGGCGCCGGCGGCACCATCGGCGCCAAGAAGGTCGCGCAGGCCAAGGGAGACGGCTACACCATCCTGATCCACCATATCGGCATGTCCACCGCGCCGGCGCTGTACCGCAACCTCGGCTTCGATCCGCTCAAGGACTTCGAAACCGTGGGCGAGATCGCCGACGTGCCGATGGTGATGATTGGCAACAAGAACCTGCCGCCCGCCAACTTCAAGGAATTGCTGCCCTATATCAAAGCCAATGCCAGCAAGCTGTCGCTGGCCAACGCGGGCATCGGCTCGGCCTCGCACCTGTGYGGCCTGCTCTTCCTGAGCGCGATCCAGACCGACCTGACCACGGTGCCCTACAAGGGCACGGCGCCGGCGCTGACCGATATCCTGGGCGGCCAGGTCAACCTGATGTGCGACCAGACCACCAATATCGCTGGCCAGCTCAAGGCGGGGGCGCTCAAGCCGTACGCCGCCATGCAGAGCCGCCGCGTGGAAGCCTTCAAGGACATCCCGACGGCCGCCGAGCAAGGCCTGCCGGGCGTCGAAGTGAAGATCTGGCACGCCATGTACGCGCCCAAGGGCACGCCCAAGCCGGTGGTGGACAAGCTCTCGGCAGCGCTGCAAAAGGCGGTCACGGACCCCAACTTCCGCGCCAAGATGGCGGAGCTGGGCGCCGAAGCCGTGCCCGCGCAGCGCGCCACGCCGGAATCGCTGAAGGTCTTCCTGGCCGGGGAAACGCCGCCTCGTCTATATTGTTCTGGTTGCCTTCGGTGCGGCAACGGATGCGCACGGAGGGCCGCTTGCGGCGGCCCTTGAATTCACCGCAGCCGTCGCCACCTACCTCCCTGACACATTCTCGCGAAGCCATCATGGAACAGTATCACGGCACTACCATCGTCAGCGTCCGGCGCGGCAACCAGGTTGCAGTTGGCGGTGACGGCCAGGTCACACTTGGCAATATTGTGATGAAGGGCACTGCCCGCAAGGTCCGCCGCATCTACAACGGCAAGGTACTGGTTGGCTTCGCCGGCAGCACCGCCGATGCCTTCTCGCTGCTCGACCGCTTCGAGGCCAAGCTGGAGAAGTACCAGGGCAACCTGACCCGCGCCGCCGTCGACCTCGCCAAGGACTGGCGCTCGGACCGCGCGCTGCGCCGGCTCGAGGCCATGCTGATCACCGCCGACCGCGACACCACGCTGGTGATCACCGGCAACGGCGATGTGCTCGACCCCGAAGGCGGCGTGGCCGCGATTGGCTCGGGCGGCGCCTACGCCCAGTCGGCCGCCAAGGCGCTGGTGGAGAACACCGAGCTTTCGCCCAAGGACATCGTCGAGAAGTCGCTGGGCATTGCCGGCGAGCTCTGCATCTACACCAACACCAATTTCGTCATCGAGACGCTGGAATGAGCGTCGGCCGGCTGCGCAATGACCTGACGCACGGCCGCCTGGGCCCGGATGCCTTACCGCTCCGGTCCGTCGTCTTCCTCTGAACGGATACCATGTCGCATACCATGACCCCGTCGGAAATTGTTTCCGAACTCGACAAGCACATCATCGGCCAGAACAAGGCCAAGAAGGCGGTAGCGGTTGCGCTGCGCAATCGCTGGCGCCGCCAGCAGGTGGAAGAGCCCCTGCGCCAGGAAATCACGCCCAAGAACATTCTGATGATCGGGCCGACCGGCGTCGGCAAGACCGAGATCGCGCGTCGCCTGGCCAAGCTGGCCGATGCGCCGTTCATCAAGATCGAGGCCACCAAGTTCACCGAGGTGGGCTATGTCGGCCGCGACGTGGACACCATCGTGCGCGACCTCGCGGAGATGGCGGTCAAGCAGGCGCGCGAATCCGAAATGAAGAAGGTGCGCGCCAAGGCCGAGGAAGCCGCCGAGGACCGCCTGCTCGACGTGCTGCTGCCGCCGCCGCGCGATATCGGCTTCAATCAGCCCGAGGAAAAGGATTCCAACACGCGCCAGGTGTTTCGCAAGAAGCTGCGCGAAGGCCAGCTCGACGACAAGGAGATCGAGCTTGAGGTTGCCGCCGGCTCGCCGAACATGGACATCATGGGTCCCCCGGGCATGGAAGACATGACCGAGCAGATCCGCACCATGTTTGCCGGCCTGGGCCAGGGCAAGAAGGCGCGCCGCAAGATGAAGGTGCACGAAGCCTTCAAGCTGCTGATCGACGAAGAAGCCGCCAAGCTGCTCAATGACGAAGAGGTCAAGCACAAGGCGGTCGGCAACGTCGAGCAGAACGGCATCGTGTTCCTGGACGAGATCGACAAGATCGCCAGCCGCAGCGACGTGGGCGGCGCCGAAGTGTCGCGCCAGGGCGTGCAGCGCGACCTGCTGCCGCTGGTCGAGGGCACCACGGTGAACACCAAGTACGGCATGATCAAGACCGATCACATCCTGTTCATTGCCTCGGGCGCCTTCCACCTGTCCAAGCCGAGCGACCTGATCCCCGAGCTGCAAGGGCGCTTCCCGATCCGCGTCGAGCTGGAATCACTGTCGGTCTCCGACTTCGAAGCCATYCTGACGCAGACCGACGCCAGCCTGACCAAGCAATACCAGGCGCTGTTGAACACCGAGCAGGTGCAGCTGGTGTTCGCGCCGGATGGCATCCGCCGCCTGGCAGAGATCGCTTTCTCGGTCAACGAGAAGGTCGAGAACATCGGCGCGCGCCGCTTGTACACGGTGATGGAGCGGCTGCTGGAGGACCTGTCCTTCCATGCCACCAAGTCATCGGGCGAGACGGTCACCATCGACGCGGCCTATGTGGATGAGCGCCTGGGCGACCTGGCCGGCAACGAGGACCTGTCGCGCTACGTGCTGTAAGCCTTAGCCCGGTTCAGCGGCATCCAGACGATCCAGACGGCAAAGGGCGCACTTCGGTGCGCCCTTTGCCCTTTTGCCGTCTGGCAATGCGCCCGCTCAGTGCGCGTGCGCATGCCCCGCCGGCATCGGCGCGGTCAGCTCCAGCTCTGCCGCCGGCGTCTTCAGCTCGCGCAGGCTCTGGCCATCCGCGGGGATCTGCGTCCATTCGGTGCGGCCGTCCTCGCATTCCTGCACCACCGGGAAATACAGCTTGCCGGCCTGCTCGGGCAGCTTCATCAGCATCACGAACTCATCGAAGTGCGCGTCGGCCAGCGAGCCGGCAAACCAGCGCAGCGTGCGCACATCCTCGCTCACGGTCTTGCCGTGCGAGGCATAAGGCTTGGCCAGCGGCGCGCGTTTCACTTCCAGTTGCCAGCCTGCCTTGGGCTGCGGATGGGCGCCTTGCACGCCTTCCGGGATGGTCACGGTGATGGCGCGGGTGGCGCTGCCGTTGCAGCCATGGCCCACCATCAGCGCGCCTTTGAAGTAGCTGCCTGCCGCCGCGGCCTTTTGCTCGAACACGATGTGCGCGAACGCGGCGGGCGTCCAGCTTGCGCCAAGCGAGGCCAGCGCGATGGTCACTGCGGGCAGCAGGCGGGATGCGGTCATGTGGATTCTCCTGGGAAGCGCGTCAGTCTAGCGCCGCAGGCATCGTGTGTCCCGGAAATCATGTCGGATTTGTCTTACGCGGCTTTCGGAGTGCCACGCCTGATTTTCGGAGGCGCCCATGCGTACTCTGTACATACGGAGTGGGCAAACGCGGATCGCACTTGGCAAAGGCCAAGAGCGAGATCGCCCTCCCACAATATCCGCCACTGAAAAAGGAGCACGACATGATGAAGAAATGGCTGAGCGCAGCAGTGTGTTCGATGATGTTTGCCGGCCCTGCCGCCTTCACGCTGGCGCATGGCGCACCCGCAGGTTCCAAAGCGGACTACGACGCGGCMGTGAAGACCGCCAGCGCCAACTACAAGGCCGCGCGCGCCCAGTGCGACAGCCTCAAGGACAACGCCAAGGACGTGTGCGTGAAGGAAGCCAAGCGCGACGAGGACGTGGCCAAGGCTAACGCCGAAGCGACCCGCGATGGCACGGCCAAGGCGCGCGCCAAGGCGGACAAGGTCAAGGCCGATGCCGACTACAGCGTGGCCAAGGAAAAATGCGAGGACGTAAAGGGCAATGACAAGGCCGTGTGCGTGAAGGAAGCCAAGGTTGCCCACGAGCGGGCCCTGGGTTCGGCCAAGGTCGAGAAGGCTGCCGCCACCGGCACCAGCACCGACGTAGCCGAAGCGCGCGCCGACGCCAAGAAGGACACCGTGGACGCCGCCTACAAGGCAGACAAGCAAAAGTGCGATGCACTGTCCGGCGATGCCAAGGACAAGTGCGTGGCTGACGTGAAGACCAAGTACGCCAAGTAACTGGCCAGCACGCCAAGTCGGCATGTCACCCATCCACGATAGAGGAAGCAACCATGAATTGGGATCAGATCGCAGGCAAATGGGACCAGGCCAAGGGCAAGGTCAAGGAAAAGTGGGGCCAGCTCACCGACGACGACCTTACCCAGATCCAGGGCAAGCGCGACCAGCTTGCCGGCCGGATCCAGGAGCGCTATGGCTACACCAAGGAGCGTGTCGAAGAGGAGTTGAAGGCGTGGGAGCGTGATTCACGCTGGTAAGAGACGCTACCAAGAGACGTTGGTAAGAGACGCGGATAAGACACGCTGGTAAAGAGAAGCGTAAGACAGGTAAGCATTCGTAAGCACGCTGGTGCGTGTTGCGATGCAATGCCAAAGTGGCGGCCGGCACGATCGAAGGATCGTAGCCGGCCGATTTGCACCCGCATTTTCAACCACCAACCTGGCAGGAGAAACGAAATGAAACGCGAGCTACTGTCCTCGTTCGGCGTACTGTGCGGCCTTGCCGCGGCAACTGTCTTTCTCTGCGTGCGCCCGGAGGCCGCGCCCGTACTTCGCCAGGCGAGCGCGCCGGTGGTGGCGAAGCGCGCCGTGTTGGCCAGCACCGCACCGAGGGCCGCGGTGGAACTGGCCGTGCAAGCCGGCGATCTCGGCTCGCGCGCCGACCGCCATGCCAGCGACGCGCTGCGCATTGCCGAGCAAGCCCCTGGGCGGGAAGAAGATCTGGACTGGGACTACGTGCAGCTGCGCCTCTGAGCTAGCGCGATACCGGCCGCTTGCCCAGTTTGCGCTGCAGCGTGCGCCGGTGCATATTGAGCGCGCGCGCGGTGGCCGAGATATTGCCCTCATGCTCGGACAGGACGCGCTGGATGTGTTCCCACTCCAGCCGGGCCACCGATAGCGGCACCGGCTCTTCCATGGCGGCTTCGGCCGCGTCTTCCGATATGCCGGCCATCAGCGCGGTCAGGATCGAATCCACATTGGCCGGCTTGGCCAGATACTCATCGGCACCATGCTTGACCGCGGCCACCGCGGTGGCAATGCTCGCATAGCCCGTCAGCACCAGGATGCGCGCATCGGGCAACGCCGCGCGCAGCGGCGCGACCAGCTGCAGGCCAGATTCGGCTGGCGCGGTGTTGCCGGCTTCCGGCGGCGCGCTCAGGTGCAGGTCCAGCGTGATGTAGGCAAAGGGCGTTTGCGCGGCTAGCGCGAGCGCCTGCTGCCGGTTGTGGGCGATCTGCACGGCATAGCCGCGGCGCGTCAGCGCACGCGCCAGCGCGCCGGCGAACACGGCATCGTCGTCGACGACCAGGAAGGGAGCGGCATCGCTGGCGCCGGGCTGTGCGCCAGCGGCGGCGGGATCGTGGAGGGCGTCGGTCATCGCGGGCTCGTTGTCAGGGGTGAGGCAAACGGTGAGGCGGCCGGTAAGGCTGCCAGGGAGGGCGCGGGCAGGCGCAGCTCGGCCACGGTGCCGCCCTCATGGTGGTCATGCCAGGCCAGCCGGCCGCCCATCTGCAGGGCCGCGCTTTGCGCCAGGTACACGCCGATGCCCTGGCCGCCATGCATGCTGGTCATCGGTGCTTCGCCCAGGCGCGCGCGCTGGGATTTTGGGATGCCCAGGCCGCGGTCGGTGACGCGGAAGATCAGCGTCGGCAGCGCGCGATCGTCCTCCAGCGCGATGGCCAGGCGCAGCGGTATCTGCTCGTGCCCCGCGGCCAGCTGGCTGCGCGCGGCGTTGTCCAGCAGGATTGTCAGGATCTGCCCCACGCGCGCGGCCTCCACCGGCAGGGCCGCGGCGTCGCCAATGGCATTGGCTTCCAGGCGGGCATGGGGGTGGCGCAATTGCCAGCGCTCCACATAGCCGTCCAGCCACGCATCGATGCGCTGCGCCGCCGCGGTCTCGTGGTCGTCGCGCAGGCGGGCCAGGATCGATTTGCACAGCTCGAGCTGTTGTTCCATGGTTTGCAGGTCCGGCAGGTAGGCGGACACTTGCGTGGTGGCCAGGCGCGGGTCCGCCGCATCGGCGCGCAGCTCGCCGGCGATGACCGCCAGCGTGGCCAGCGGCGTGCCGATCTCGTGGGCGACCGCCGCGGCCTGGTCGTTCAGCGCTTCGATGCGCGCGTCGCGCAGCAACTGTTCGCGCGCCAGGTTGAGCTCCGCGTCGCGCTGGCGCAGCACGCCGGACAGGCGCGCCACGAAGACCGCGATCATGGTGGCGCTGGCGACAAAATTGAGCCACATGCCGGCCAGGTGATAGTTGATGGCGTTGTCCGGGTTGTGCAGGTTCAGCGGCACATACTCGATCAGCATCAGGCTGTAGCAGGCCATCGCGTAGGCGGCGAGCGCGATCACGTTGCGCCACGGCAGGATGGCGGCGGCGATCGCCAGGCCCGGCAGGTAGAACGAGACAAAAGGATTGGTCGCGCCGCCGGTGAAGAACAGGTTGGCCGACAGCGCCGTCAGGTCGACCATCAGCTGGCCCATCAGCTCGGCGTCGCTCGGCATGGCGCCGCGGCTGGTGTGCATGCGCAGACGCAGGCCGGTGAGCAGGTTGAACACCGCTTGCAGCGAAAGGATCGCCAGCAGGGGGCTGTACGGCAGGATCACGCCGGCCACGGCCTCGCACGAGACCAGCAGCACCGCTTGCCCGCCCATCAGCGCCCAGCGCAGCCAGAACAGGCGGCGCAGGCTCATCAGGTTGTGGCGGACCGGGATGATGCTCGTGGCAGAGCCGGGGCGGGAGGGGGCCGTGTCTGGCGGCACGGCTGCGATGGTATCCATGCCGCGAGTTTAACAACGACCGGCGCCCGGCCTGCCGCGTGCGACACCGTGCCGCATTGGTTGGTGCCGGGGCCGCTGCCAGACTGAATGGTTCGCTGCCGGACCGCCAACCGGCCGGTTCCTCGATTTGCGCCGCCTGGCTCACGTCGCCAGGGGTGTCATGGTCTAATGTTCTCTTTGTGCAGTCCTTTGAATCTCAGTGGAGATAGTCCAGATGCAAGCCAGATTCCTCGCCGCGGTGCCCACCGCCCTGCTCGCCGCGCTGTGCTCGACCGCGGCTTTCGCCCAGGTCGATGTCAGCAACGCCTGGGCGCGCGGCACCGTGCCGGCGCAGACCGCCACCGGCGTCTTCATGACCCTGCACGCGCACGAGCCCGCCAAGCTGATCGGCGTCAGTACGCCGGCGGCCGCCACGGCCGAAGTGCATGAGATGAAGATGGATGGCAACGTGATGCGCATGCGCGCGATTGGCGCGCTCGACCTGCCCCGCATGCAGGACGTCGAGCTCAAGCCGGGCGGCTATCACGTGATGCTGATGGGCCTCAAGGCGCCGCTGAAGAAGGGTGACACCGTGCCGCTGACGCTCAAGATCGAGCAGGGCGGCAAGGTGACCGAGCAGAAGGTGGACGCCGAAGTGCGCGACCTCACCGCAACGGCGCCGGCCGCCGGCGCGCACGGTGACCACAAGCACTGAAGCACTGAAGCCGTACAGGCAGCCAGCCGGGCTGCCTAGCTGCGCAGGCTGATCGCGTCGTCCGGCTCGTCGCCTGCGGCCACCGCGATCACGCGGTCGCGCAGCCAGCTATGGCCGGGATCGGCGTCGGTACGGTCGTGCCAGATCAGGCTGAAGCCAAAGCCCGGCAGGGGGAAGGGCGGATCGAACACTGCGAAGCGCGGGTCCTCCTCGAACGCGGCCAGGCTGCGGCGCGCCGTGGTCAGGACCAGGTTGGTGCCGGCAATCAGCGCTGGCGCCACGCTCCAGTGGGGCAGCACGCAGGCAATCTTGCGCCGCCCGCCCACCTTGGCCACGGCGGCGTCGATGGCATCCACGCGCTCGCTGTGGGCCGCCACCAGCACATGCGAGCGGGCCAGGTACGCCACCTGGTCGAGCTTGCCCAGGCCGCGCACCGTGGCCGCATCCACCATGCAGGCATAGGTTTCCTCGAACAGCTCCGTGCAGTGCACGCCTTCCGGGGGCTGCCCGAACACGCCTAGCGCCAGGTCGATCTCGCCGTCCGCGACCTTGGCTGTCATGGCTTCGCGGCTGGCCTGGCTGACCACCAGGTCGATGCCCGGGGCGATCTTGCGCACCGCGCGCAGCAGGCCGGGCAGCAGCGCCATGGCGCCGTAGTCGGACATGGCCAGGCGGAAGCTGCGGCGCGCCGTGGCGGGCTGAAAGCCGGACGGCCCCAGCAGGATGCGCACCTGCGCCAGTGCCTCGGCCAACGGGCCCGCCAGTTCATGGGCGCGCGCGCTCGGCACCAGGCCGCCCTGGCCGCGCACCAGCAAAGGGTCGTCCAGCAACTGGCGCAGGCGGCCCAGCGCGTGGCTCACCGCAGGCTGGCTGAGGTGCAGGCGCAGCGCCGCGCGCGAAATATGTCGTTCGGCCAGCAGGGCTTCCAGCACCACCAGCAGGTTCAGGTCGATACCGCGGAGATCATTCATGCGGCGCATATTAACGCTACGAAACGAGAATTGGTAATTCGCGGCGCAATATTTCACACTGAGGCATCCAACTTTTGGCGAAGGAGATGCCTCAATGCCTGGTCTCAATCACTTTTCGCCGGCGCTTGCCGGCCTCGTTCCTGTCCTGGTGACCATCGTTTCGGGGGCACTGATTCCCTTCCAGGGCGGCGCCAACGCCATGCTCGGGCGCAGCCTGGGCCATCCGCTGTGGGCCACCTTGGTGTCGCTGCTGGTCAGCCTGGCGGTGGTGCTGCCGCTGCTGTGGCTGCTGAAGGTCCCGCTGCCCTCGCTGGCGGCGGGCGGGCCGGCCTGGATCTGGGCCGGCGGCGTGGCGGGCGTGTTCTACATTACCGTGGCGCTGGTGCTGTCCCCGCGCCTGGGCGCCGGCGGCTTTATKGCGGCGGTGGTGGCGGGGCAGATGGTGGGCGCGCTGCTGCTGGACCAGTTCGGCCTCGCGGGCTTCGCGGCGCGCGCCGTGACGCCGGGGCGCCTGGCCGGCGCTGCGCTGGTGGTGCTGGGGGTGGTGGTGATGCAGTTCGCCGCGGCGGGCGCGGGCAGCGCAACGCCAGCGCAGGCGGCGAACTGATCAGCCTTTGGCTTGCGCCTGGCCGCCAGCCTCGCGTCGGCGCGCCAGGCAGGCTGGGCAAAGGCAGTGCTGGCCCGGCACGATCTGGCGGGCGGGCAGCAGCGGCTGGGTGGCGCACCAGCAGTGGGGCAGGCCGGCGGCATAGCCGCAGACAAAGCCGGCGCCGCAGGCACTGCAATGCTCGATGGGGCGCAACTGCCCCGTCAGCACCGTGGCCGGATCGCTCACGGCTTGTCCCTGGGCAGCTCGTCTTCCTGGCCCAGCCGGGACATGGCGGTCCGCATCAGCCGCATCTGGCCCGAAAAATTGGTGCACGCGTCGCAAATGGCCATGTGCCCGCGCATGCGCACACGCTCGAACCAGCTCAGCGGCCGGTCCATGCTTTCCATGGTCAGGTGGTGGATCTCGCGGCAGTTTGGCAGCAGCCGGCGGCGGGATGGCGTATCAGGCATGGCTTCCTTCGGTCGGAGAGGCGGTTTCGGGCCGGGGCAGCTTGCCTGGCTGCCCCGGCCTGCTGACAAGGCCAGGCGAGCRTCGGGCGCTCACGCCTTGTGCCCAAACCAGTTCAGTTCCAGGCACTCGCGCAGGCGCATGYGGGCTCGGTACAGCATGACCCAGGCATTAGTCGTCGTGATCTCGAGTTCCTGACAGATTTCTTCGGTTTCCAGCTCCAGCCATTCCCGCATCATGAAAATCCGGCCGATCTTGGCGGGCAGCTTGTCCACGCACAGCTGGAGGATCTCGAAGAACTCGCGGCGCTCCAGCGTGCGGTCCGGGTTGCCCCAGTCGGTGGGCGGCGTATGGTAGTGGCCGTTCTTGGCGAACAGGGCGTCGAAGGCGTCGATATCCGACTGCGCCTCGCCGTCCTCGTCGCCGCCGCCTAGCGTCAGGCGTACTTCGCGCCGGCCGCTGCGCAGCGCATCGATGATCTTGTGCTTGAGGATGCCGATGAGGTAGGTCTTCAGCGCGGACTGGCCGCTGAAGCGCTCCGGGTGTTCCAGCGCGGCCACCAGGGTGTCGGAGACGGTATCCTCGGCCAGTGCCTGGTCGCGCAGTTGCAGGCGGGCAAAGCGCAGCAAATGGGGGCGCAGGGCGCTAAGATCGTCGGGGTGCAGGCTCATTGTGTTGCCGCTATTCGGTGGCGATGCGACTGTTGGACTACTGTCGGACAACTGTTGCGTGGATAGAACGCCATGGTGCGCCGCAGTACGCATGCACCGGTTTTGACCCCCCGCTGCACCACCGTCTGCACGCGTGCGCCGCGGTTTCTTGTAAAATCGGCGCCTGCCGCGGCCGGAGGTGGCCTATTCGGGGTAAAAAGCCCCATAACCATTGGCTCACCGCCGGTCAGAATTGCCATGATACCTGTTGAATCTCACGGATGTCCCTTGCCATGAACGCCGACACCCCTGGGCCTGCCGCTACCGCGGTGGCCGCAATTGCCCCAGCCCTCAAGGCCGAAATCCTTGCCGAGGCGCTGCCCTATATCCGCAAGTTCCACGGCAAGACCATTGTGGTCAAGTACGGCGGAAACGCGATGACCGAGGAAAAGCTCAAGCACGGCTTCGCGCGCGACGTGATCCTGCTCAAGCTGGTCGGCATGAACCCGGTCGTGGTTCACGGCGGTGGCCCGCAGATCGACGAAGCCCTGAAGAAGGTCGGCAAGGTCGGCACGTTCATCCAGGGCATGCGCGTCACCGATGAAGAGACCATGGAAGTGGTCGAATGGGTGCTTGGCGGCGAAGTGCAGCAGGACATCGTCATGCTGATCAACCAATATGGCGGCCAGGCCGTGGGCCTGACCGGCAAGGACGGCGGCCTGATCCGCGCCAAGCGCCTCAAGATGCCGGACCGCGAAAGCCCCGGCGCCTTCATCGACATCGGCTTCGTGGGCGATATCGAGGCGATCAACCCGGCGGTGGTCAAGGCCCTGCAGGACGACGCCTTCATCCCGGTGATCTCGCCGATCGGCTTTTCCGACGACGGCCAGGCCTACAACATCAACGCCGATGTGGTGGCGGGCAAGATGGCCGAGATCCTCAAGGCCGAGAAGCTGGTCATGATGACCAACATCCCGGGCGTGATGGACAAGGCCGGCAACCTGCTGACCGACCTGTCGGCGCGCGAGATCGAGGAACTGTTCGYGGACGGCACCATCTCCRGCGGCATGCTGCCCAAGATCTCGTCAGCGCTGGACGCGGCCAAGAGCGGCGTGAATTCGGTACACATCATCGACGGCCGCATCGAACACTCGCTGCTGCTTGAAATCCTGACCGAACAAGCGTTCGGTACCATGATCCGTTCGCACTAGAACGCATCTACGGCAGCGCGCGCCGCGCGCTGCCGCTCCACTTCTTTTTCTTCCCCCGTGCCCTCTATTTCCCCGCCCTTGCGCCGCAGCCTGCGCGGTGCGCGCCGACGCCGCCCCGCGGGCGACAATTCCGGCCGCACGGTCTGGCTGTTCGACCTCGACAACACGCTGCACGACGCGTCGCATGCGATCTTTCCCGCCATCAACCAGTTGATGACGGCGTATGTCGCGCGCGTGCTGGGCAGTGACGAGGCCACCGCCAGCGAGGTCCGGGTGAAGTACTGGCAGCGCTATGGCGCGACGCTGCTGGGCATGWTCCGCCACCACAACGTGGACCCGGCCGACTTCCTGCGCGCCGCGCATGATTTCCCCGAGCTGGCGGAGATGGTGCGGGTGCAGCGCGGCCTGGTCGGCCACCTGCGCCGCCTGCCCGGGCGCAAGATCCTGGTGACCAACGCGCCGGAGCAATACGCGCGCGCGGTCATGAAGGTGGCTGGCATCCAACCGTGTTTCGAGCGGGTGGTCGCCATCGAGGACATGTGGGTGCACGGCCATCTGCGGCCCAAGCCKGACCGSCGCATGCTGCGCCGGYTGCTGGTACAGCAGCGGGTGGCGCCGCACCGCGCGGTGCTGGTGGAAGACACGYTGTCTCACCTCAAGCGCTACGCGGGCACGGGCATTCGCACGGCCTGGGTGACGGGCTACCTGCGCACGCTGGCGCCATCGCGTCCGCACGACGTGCCAATGCCCGCGGGCGCCGCCGTGGCGGGCGCCAGCGGCGACGCCGTGCTGCGCAGCACGCTGGACGCGGAGGACCGGCAGCACGCCGGCCACGCCGCGCAGGAACACTCGGTGACGCTGGTGGCGGCCGAAACGCAGGATCCACCCGCACTGGCGTCGGGCACGACAGCGCCGCAGGCGCTGCCGGCATCGGCGCCGCGTGTGCGGGCGCGGATCGTAAATCGCCCCGGCTATGTGGACGTAAAAGTACAATCCATGCATCAACTCCAACGACGAATGCGGAGAATCGGGTCATGATGCACAGTAACGGGCACCCATCGGGTGCGGCTCCGGCCGCTGCCGGGCAGGGCGCAGGCGCGGACGGGGCGCCGGCACGCAAACGCCCGCGTCCAGGCGAGCGGCGGGTGCAGATCCTGCAGACGCTGGCCGGGATGCTGGAAGTGCCGCGCGGGGAAAAGGTCACCACCGCGGCGCTGGCTGCCAAGCTCAGCGTATCGGAGGCGGCGCTGTACCGCCATTTCGCCAGCAAGGCGCAGATGTTCGAAGGCCTGATCGGCTTTATCGAGCAGACCGTCTTCGGACTGATCAACCAGATCACCACCCAGGAAGAGCATGGCTTGCGCCAGGCGCACGCCGTGGTGCGCATGCTGCTGTCCTTTGCCGAGAAAAATCCCGGCATGACGCGCGTGCTGACCGGCGAAGCGCTGGTGGGCGAGCATGATCGCCTGCAGGAKCGCATCAACCAGGTAGTGGACCGGATCGAGGCCTCGCTGCGGCAGTGCCTGAAGATCGCCATCAGCCAGGGTGCGTTTCCGCCCGACGCCGATGTGCCGGTGCGCGCCGCGCTGATCGTGGCGACCGTGCAGGGGCAGTGGCATCGCTATGCCAAGAGCGGCTTTCGCAAACTGCCCAGCGAGAACGCGGACGCGCAGCTGCGCGTGTTGCTCGGCTAGGCTGCGCCGGCGGTCATGGACAAGGGCAGGCTTGCGCCTGCCCTTTTTCGTTTTCAGGCCGCCGGCACATGGATGCTGGCCTTGATGTGCTTCAGGTTGGCCACGATGGTAAACGTCATCACGATCAGCAGGGACCAGGAACTCCACTTGCCCACATGCACCGCMGACCACGCGCCGAGCTGGTTGGGGTAGTGCCATACCGCGAAGAACGTGCTGATGTTCTCCGCGATCCAGACGAACAGCCCGATCAGCACGAAGGCCAGCAACAGCGGCATCTCGCGCTCGCGGTCCAGCGGGCGGAAGCGCACGGTGGTGCGCGCGTACAGCCCGGCGATGCCACAAGCCAGGTACCAGCGGTAGTCGCCGATGAAGTGATGGGTGAAGAAGTTCGCGTAGACCAGCGCCGCCATCAGGCCAGCCATCCAGTACGGCGGGTGATGGCGCACATTCACGTCCAGCATGCGCCAGGCCTGGACGATGTAGCTGCCCACCGCCGCGTACATGAAACCCGAGAACAGCGGCACGCCCCGCACCTTGGTGTAGGCGAAGTCAGGATAGCTCCATGACTGGATGCCGCCCGAGACCTTGAACACCTCCAGCGCGAAGCCCACGACGTGGAACAGGCTGATGGCCTTGAGCTCGTCCAGCGTTTCCAGGCGCGCCCACACCATCGCCGCCTGAATGCCGAGCGCGGCTCCCAGCAGGAGATCGTAGCGCGGGATGCCAAGCAAGCCGCCGCGCGGGACAGCGAACACGCAGAGGAAGAACAGCCCCGCGAACAGGCAGGAGCGCGCCTCCTTGACGCCGAACGCCAGGAACTCGCACAGCCCGCGCCGCGCGCCGGTCAGCGCAAGGCCGGGGCGTGGCGCGGTCAGGATGCGGTCGAGCCGGTTATGCGCGGGGCCATGGCCGCAGTGCGGCCCAGGGCGCAAGCCGAGCGAATCGCGCCTGCGTGTAGCGGTGGTTGACATGCTGGCGTCAGTCCGCACAGGCGCGCACCGGCACGCGGCGATCGACAGGCCTGATGCGATCGCACCAGCGGCGCAGCGCAGCACCGAACGCGGCGAACGCCAGCAGCGGCAGTCCGATCCATGCGCACTCCAGCCAGAAGCGCGCAGCGCCAAACAGGCCCGCGCCGGCCAGCGGCAGCGGCCGCCATGGCAAGGTCACGCGCTGCGCCGTCAGCGGGTAGAAGAGCGCCGTGCCGATGCCGCGGTCGGTCAGCAGGTCCAGCAAGGGATGCGACACCGTGCTCAGCGCGATGAACAGGAACGCGATGCCGCGCTGCCAGCCGCAGCGCCGCGCCGCCAGCGCGGCCAGCAGGCCCAACGCCACCGCGAAGCCGATCGAGTGGGTCAGGCCGCGATGGCCCAGCAAGGTGTTGTAGCGCACCCCGGCGTACCAGACGTTGAGCATGTCGACATCGGGCACGATGCTCGCCGCGACGCCAGCCAGCAGCAGGCCGGCCGGCACCCGCCGCCGTCCCAGCACGGCCGCCAGCGCGAGTGGCGGGKCGCAATGAAGGTAGGTTGGCATGGCGTTGCGCCTTCGTTCAGGCTGATGCCGAGGCGGCAGCGTCTTCATCGCCGGCCGGGGCGGCAGGCTTGTCGCGCAGCGGCTGCCATGCGGCGCCCGCGGCGTACCAGTCGATGCGCCGGGTCATGACCATGATGGCGGCCAGGATGACGAACATCAGCAGCGAGCCCAGCATCAGCGCATTGTCTTCCGACAGCAGCAGGCCATAGAGCGCGCCGTACAGCACCGTCAGCAGCGTGGCAAAGGCCAGCCCGCGCCGCCAGCTCTGCAGCACGAACGACAGGTAGAAGCCCAGCAGCCCGATGCAGGCACCGCTGGCCGCCAGGTAGGCCAGCGCGAACGAGATATGCTCGGACAGGCTCAGCAGCAACAGGAAGAACACCGCGAGCGCCAGGCCGACCAGCAGGTACTGGATCGGGTGGATGCGCAGGCGCTTGACGAGCTCGAACATGAAGAAGCCGGCGAAGGTCAGCAGCACGAACATGGCGCCGTACTTCACGGCGCGCTCCGCCTGCAGGTAGATGTTGACCGGATCGATCAGGGTCACTGACACCGTTTCCAACGTGCCGTCGCCCGAGCCAGCGAGCTGGCCGCGAGCCTTGGTGTTGTACGAGGTCACGCTCCAGTTGCTGCGAAAGCCTTGCGCGGTCACGCTGCGGGTGCGGGGCAGGAAGTCACCGTCGAAACTCGGATGTGGCCAGGCGGAATCGAGCGAGATATCGTTCTGGTCGCCCACCGGGGTGAAGGCCAGCGACTGCGCGCCCAGCAGCGGCAAGGTCAGCGAGAACGGCACCACGCGCTGTGCCTGTGCGGACCTGCCATCCAGGCCGGGTTTGGCGGCCTTGGCGGGCGGCAGCTCGATCTCGGCGTGCAGGCCTTGGGACAGGCTCTTGAGCAGTGCGCCTTGCTCCAGCTTCAGCGGCTTGCCGTCCAGCTCGAACGCAGGCGCCGCCATCAGGCCGCGCGTGTCGCTGATGCCGATCGTGATGTACGGCTGGCCCACCTCAAAGCCGACGTGGCCAACCGAGCGCGGCAGCTCGGCCGGATCGGGCAGCGCGATGGTGCCCTGCCAGCGGCTTTGCATCTCGTACACCAGCACCTTGTGAATGCCGCGGTAGCGCTCGCTCGGCGTGACCTCGCCCTTGACACGCAGCGTGGTGGGGAAGACCAGCAGCTGCCCGGCCTCCGCCTGCAGCACGGTGGCATTCGGCCGCTTGGGGTCGCTGCTGTCCGTCACGCGCAGGATCTCCTTGTACGGCAGCACCAGCACCGGGCYGGTCAGGGTTTGCGGGCCAGCGTAGCTCTGCCAGACGCTGCGCACCGCTTCCTCGCGATAGTGCTTGCGGTCCTGCACGGCGTTGCCCACGAGGTGCAGCGGGATCAGGATCAGCAGGATCAGGAACGCCGTGATGGCGGATTTGAAAATCAGGATTCGGTTCATGGCGGCAGGCGCGCGGGAGTGACGATGCCACTAGCTTAGGCTTGCCATGTGAGCCGCCGCGGAAGCCTGCGTGAAGCGATCCGCGCGATTGTGTGGTGAGTGTGAAGCCGCTAGGCCGCGGGCAGTGTCAGCGTCGCGCACGCGCCGCCCTCGGCGCGGTTGGCCAGCGTGATATCACCGCGATGCAGCGTGGCGATCTCGCGTACGAAGCACAGGCCCAGCCCGGTGCTCTTGTCTTGTCCGCCGGGGCGCGGCAGCGAATAGAAACGCTCGAACAGGCGCGGCAGCGCATAGTCGGGAACGCCGGGGCCGTGATCGGTGACGCGCACGGCGATCATGTGGGCGGGCTCACTGCCGTGCGCCACGGACACGTCGACCGTGCTGGCCGCTGGCGCAAAGTCGATGGCATTCTCCAGCAGGTTGCCCAGCGCCTGGTGCAGCAGGAACGGATCGCCCCTCACCACCGCTGCGGGCTGGCCCGGCGGCAGCAAGCGCAGCGTCAGGTCGCGCTGGCGGGCGCGCGGCTCCAGCTCATGCAGCAACTGCTCGATCAGCGGCTCCAGTGCAACCGGCGAGTGGGTCTCCAGGCTCTGGCGTTGCTCCAGCGCCGCGAGCGCCAGCAGCTTGCGGATCATTTGCTCAAGCCGCTGCGCCTGCCGCCGGATATTGGCGACGAAGCGGTCGCGGTCGGTGGCCGGCATGTCCTCCTGCAGCAGCTCGGCGGCGCCGCTGATGGCCGCCAGCGGGCTCTTCATCTCGTGCGTCAGCGTGTGGATATAGTGCTCGACGTACTGTTTGTCCTCCAGCCGCAGGCGCATGCTCTCCACCGAGCGCCCCAGCTCGGCCAGCTCGCTGGCGCCGCGCAGTGGCATCTCGGCGCGCTCGCCCGACGCCACCGCACGCGCGTAGCGCTGCAGGCGGCGCAGGCCGTGCACCAGCCACAGCGTGCAGGCCAGGCCGATTACGAACGCACCGCCCATCAGCAACAGGCCGTTGAGCAGGATCTTGCGCTGGCTGCGCTCGATGAACGGCGCCATGGTCACATTGGGCTTGGCCACGGTCAGCACGCCGATGGTCTTGTTGCCATCGCGGATGGGTGCTGCCACGTGCATCACCGTGCTGGCGTCGTCGTCGGGGTTGGCGCGGGTGCTGCGCGCGCCGTACTCGCCGCGCAGCGTGCGGTAGACGTCGTTCCAGCGCGAGTAATCCGCGCCCACGGCTGCCTCGCCGGAATCGAAGCGCACGATGCCGCGCTCGTCCGTGATGTAGATACGGTAGCCCACCGCATCCTTGTGCATGCCCCACACATTGGCGTCGACCTTGTCCTCGCGCAGCCGCGCCAGGCGGCGCGCGAAGGCGCCGTTGGCAATGCGGCCGTTCTTCATGTCGTCGGCGGCCAGCACCGCCAGCACGTGGGCGGTGTCGACCAGCGTGTCTTCCATGGCCTGCCGCACGCCGGGCTTGACCTCCTGCACGAACACCCGCAGCGTGAGGAAAGCCGCCAGCCCGACGATCAGGAAGAAGCCGAGGAAGATGCGAAGCCCGATATGCATGCGTGGCCGTTGGTGGGTTGTGAATCAGGTGGAAGCGGGGCTCAGCTTTCGAGCGAATACCCCATGCCGCGATGGGTGCGGATCGAATCGCACTCGGGATCGAGCGCGCGCAGCTTGGCGCGCACCGTCTTGATATGCGTGTCGACGGTGCGGTCGATGGTGTCGACCGCGTCGTGCCAGACCAGGTCCATCAGCTGCGCGCGCGAATAGATGCGCCCGGGGTGCTGCAGCAGCAAGGCCAGGAGCCGGTACTCGTAGCGGGTCAGGTCGAGCCACTGGCCACGCCAGGCCAGGCGCGCGCCGTCGGCATCGAGCGTGAAGCCTTCCGGCGGCGCCGGGGCTGGCACCGGCTCCTGCGGTGCTGCGCGCTTGCCGGCACGCCGCAGGATCACGCGCACCCGCGCCGCCAGCTCGYGCGGCGAGAAGGGCTTCACCACATAGTCGTCGGCGCCGATCTCCAGGCCGACGATGCGGTCGATTTCCTCGTTGCGCGCGGTGAGGAAGATCACCGGCACATCGGAGAAGGTGCGCAGCGTGCGGCAGACTTCGAAGCCATTGATATCGGGCAGGCCCACGTCCAGGATCACCAGGTCCGGCGCCTGCGCGCGCAGGCGCGCCAGCGCGGCGCTGCCGAGCGCGCAATGCTCGACCGTCATGCCCTCGGTGGATAGCGCATAGAGGATGGTGTCCGCGATCGCGGATTCGTCTTCGATGACCAGGATGCTGGGTGGTTTCGTCAAGGCTGGATTGGTGTTTGGTTAGCGACTGGCGGCGCGCCGCCGCCGGCGCGTTTGTTTGCTCTATAATAAGCGGGTCGCGCCGATTTGAAGACTGGCTTGCGGGCGCGCGGCGGCATGGTAACCCCTGGAGGATTGGTTTTGGGGGTTCCGGCAGCCAATATAAATGCGGCTAAAGAGGTGGGTCGGTTCCCTGCCACGCAAGGCACCGGCACGCGGGACGCAAGACCCGTGCAAAACCCGATTTGGCTGCGCCGTCGTTGATGCTGTGCTTGATGTCAGGTTTGATGTCATCCGCAGGCAACGTCCACGCAAGGCCGGTCGGGTTTTTTTTACGCCTGTTCGCCAACGGGCTTATTCCATGACAGACGTAGCTCCGCCTCCTGCCGCGCTTGCTCTGCCGACCGACTCGGTCGGCATCGTCGCGCCGCAGTGCATGCATTTCACCGAGCCGTTGAAGCTGCGCAACGGCACCGCGCTCGCCGACTACGACCTCATGGTCGAGACCTACGGCACGCTCAACGCCGCCCGCTCCAACGCCGTGCTGGTGTGCCACGCGCTTAACGCCTCGCACCACGTGGCCGGCGTGTACGAGCACGACCTGCGCGATGTCGGCTGGTGGGACAACATGGTCGGCCCGGGCAAGCCGCTCGACACCGACCGCTTCTTCGTCATCGGCGTCAACAACCTCGGCTCCTGCTTCGGTTCGACGGGCCCGATGAGTGCCAACCCCGCCACCGGCCAGCCCTACGGCGCCACCTTCCCGGTGGTCACCGTGGAAGACTGGGTCAATGCCCAGGCGCGCGTGGCGGACCGGTTCGGCATCACCCAGTTCGCGGCGGTGATGGGCGGAAGCCTGGGCGGCATGCAGGCGCTGGCCTGGAGCCTGATGTACCCGGATCGGCTGCGCCACTGCATCGTGGTGGCCTCCACGCCCAAGCTGTCGGCGCAGAACATCGCCTTCAACGAGGTTGCGCGCAGCGCCATCCTGTCGGACCCCGATTTCCACGGCGGCAACTACTACGCGCACGGTGTCAAGCCCAAGCGCGGCCTGCGCGTGGCGCGCATGATCGGGCATATCACCTACCTGTCCGACGAGGACATGGCGGAGAAATTCGGCCGCGAGCTCAAGACCGATGACATCCGTTTCTCCTTCGATGTCGAGTTCCAGGTGGAGAGCTACCTGCGCTACCAGGGCGACAAGTTCGCCGAGTACTTCGATGCCAACACCTACCTGCTGATCACGCGCGCGCTCGACTACTTCGATCCGGCGCTGGCCTTCGGCGGCGATCTCACGCGCGCGGTGTCGCGCACGCAGGCCAGCTTCCTGGTGGCCAGCTTCACCACCGACTGGCGTTTCGCGCCCAATCGCAGCCGCGAGCTGGTCAAGGCCCTGCTCGACAACAAGCGCCCGGTCAGCTATGCGGAGATCGATGCGCCGCACGGG
Source organism: Cupriavidus sp. 01L46 (assembly GCF_056399905.1). Lineage (NCBI taxonomy): Bacteria > Pseudomonadati > Pseudomonadota > Betaproteobacteria > Burkholderiales > Burkholderiaceae > Cupriavidus > Cupriavidus sp. 01L46. Next base: position 19,256 of record NZ_JBFTSF010000071.1, on the reverse strand, counting down.
CACGATGCCTTCCTGCTGGACGACCCGCGCTATCACAACCTGATGCGCGCCTACTACGAACGCATCGCCGAGGAGATAGGCGCATGAATGCCGCGGCCAACCCCAATATCCTGGCGCTGCGCCCAGACTTCCGTGCCATCGCGCGCTGGATCGAGCCCAATTCCACCGTGCTCGACCTGGGCTGCGGCGACGGCAGCCTGCTGCGCGTGCTGCAGGACGAGCTCGACGTACAGGCTTACGGCATCGAGATCCAGGACGAAGGCGTGCTGGCATGCGCGCAGAAGGGCGTGCACGTGATCCAGCAGAACCTGGAAGGCGGCCTGGCGCTGTTCGAGGACAAGAGCTTCGATACGGTGATCCTGTCGCAGACGCTGCAGACCATCCACAACACCGCGCAGGTCCTGCGCGAGACGCTGCGGGTGGGGCGCGAATGCATCGTGTCCTTCCCCAACTTCGGCTACTGGCCGCACCGGCTGTCGGTGTTTCGCGGGCGCATGCCGGTGTCGGAGGCGCTGCCGTACCAGTGGTACAACACGCCGAACGTGCGGGTGCTGACCATCAGCGACTTTGAATCGCTGGCGTCCAAGGTCGGCCTGCGCATCCTCGACCGCGTGGTGATGCACGAGGGTGTAACGGTCAACTGGGGCTCGAACTGGCGCGGCAGCCTGGCGGTGTACCGGGTCTGCGCCACCTGAGCCGGCGAGGGCGGGGGCGCTGCGCCTTAGCCGCCCGCCGCGCTAGTCGCCGCTCTCCAGCGCGGCCTGTGCCACCAGGTAGTCGATAAAGGCGCGCACCTTTGGGGCCAGGTGGCGGGTTGGCGTGTAGACCGCGAAAGCCGTGCCCACGTAGGGTTCGAGGATTTCCCAGTCGTCCAGCACCGGCACCAGGCTGCCTGACGCCAGCGCCGTGGCGGCCGAGAAGTCCGGCACCAGCCCGATGCCCCCGCCGGCCTGCGCCATGGCGACAATGGCCGCGCTGTTGTTGAGCGTGACCTTCGGCGGGATGCGCAGCGCCACGGTCTGCCCGTCGCGCTTGCGCCGCAGGCTCCAGCGCTCGCCGAAAGCGCCATAGCCCAGGTAGAGGCAGCGATGCCCGGCCAACGCCGCCGGTTCGGCTGGCGTGCCATGCCGCGCCAGCCAGCCGGGTGCCGCCACCAGCCGGTAACGCACCGCGCGGATTGGCCGCGCCGCCAGCCCCGGCGCCAGTTCGCGCGCAATGCGGATGGCCACGTCCACGCCTTCTTCCACCAGGTCCACCAGGCGGTCCGCCAGCGTGAGCTGCAGGTCCAGCGCGGGAAAGCGGTCCAGCAGGGCCGGCAGCCGCGGCGCCAGCCAGGCCTGCCCGAACACCACCGGCGCGCTGACCCGCAGCAGGCCGTGCGGCGCGCCGCCGTGGTCGCTGGCGAGCGTGCTGACTTCCTGCGCCGCGGCCACCATCCGGGCGCAGGCGGCGTGCACTGCCTGTCCGAGCTCAGTCAGGGTGAAGGCGCGCGTGGTCCGTTGCAGCAGGCTCCCGCCAATGGCCGCTTCCAGCCGCGTCACATGGCGGCTGACGGCGGAGGGGGTCATGCCAAGCTCGCGGGCGGCGGCGGAGAAACTGCCGCATTCCACCACCCGGGCGAATACGGCCATGGCGTTGAGTTGCGCGACCGGCATGGGCTGGCTCTCGCATTTGTGATCAGAGATCAAATAGTAATTGCTTATTGGGTGGATTGTTGACCTGACTGCACGATGGAACAATGACGTCCAAGCGTACGAAGCTCCGTAGGAGACATCCATGAATATCGATCGATCTGGCGCCGCCGTGGCCTCCCCGGCCGCCACCCCGGCCTCGCCGCAGGCCACGGAACCCGCCCGGCGGGGCGGCGCCTGGCGCATGGTGGCCGCCATGGCCCTGTCGGGCACCATCGGCTGGTTCGTGGTGACCAGCGGGCAGTCGCCGCTGGACGTGGTGTTTTTCCGCTGCATCTTCGGCGGCGCCGCGCTGCTGGGCACGCTCGCCCTGCGGCGCGGCTGGCAGCCCATGCGCGCCCGCGACTGGGGCTGGCTGGCGCTGGGCGGCGTTACGCTGATCCTCAACTGGCTGGCCTTGTTCTCCGCCTATTCGTACAGCGGCATCTCGGTGTCCACGGTTGTCTATCACACCCAGCCCTTCTTCCTGCTGCTGCTGGCGGCGCTGTTCCAGCGTGAGGCCATCGCGCCCGGGCGGCTTGCCTGGCTGGTGCTGGCCTTCGGCGGCGTGGTGCTGATTACCGGGCTGGAGCACGGCGGCGCCACCGGCGGCATGCTGGCCGGGGTCGGGCTGGCGATGCTGGCGGCGCTGCTGTACGCCATCACCACCATGGCCACGCGCCGCCTCAGGGGGATTCCGGCAGGGCAGATCGCGGGCCTGCAGATGGCGATGGGGGTGGTCATGCTGTTCCCCCTCGCGCATCCGGCGGTCGAGACGTTCGGCGGGCGGACCTGGGGGGCATTGCTGGCGCTAGGCCTCGTGCATACCGGCGTGATGTACACGCTGCTGTATGGCGCCTTCCAGCGCCTCAACGTGCTGTCGATCGCCACGCTCTCGTTTGTCTATCCGCTGGTGGCCATCGTGATTGACGTGCTGGTGTTCGGGGTGGTGCTCACGCCGCTGCAGCTCGCTGGCATGGCGCTGATCCTGCTGGCGGTGATCGGCAACCAGCTCGGCTGGAATCCGCTGCGGCGGGCGCGGGCGGGAGGCTGACCCGGCGGCGGATTGGAGGGGGCGCCCGGTTGACGCGGTGCCAGCGCCGGTCCGCCGTTTGCAGTATTATCGAACGATCGTACTTTTTTGGTCCACAACATGTCCGCCACGCCAGCCAGCCAGACCGTCCATTCCTTCGACCACGCAATCGCGCTGGAGCCGGCGGGAGGCAACCTTTTCCACGGCCGCACCACGCCGGCCTACTGGAACATGATCGGCCCCTTCGGCGGCATCACGGCGGCCACCTTGCTGCAAGCCGTGCTGCAGCATCCCGAGCGGCTGGGCGATCCGWYWGCGCTGACSGTSAACTTYGCCGGSCCGATYGYCGAAGGGCCGTTCGTGATCGAAGCGCGTCCGGTGCGCACCAACCGCAACACCCAGCACTGGACCATCGAGCTGCGCCAGGGCGATGAAGTGGCGACCACGGCCACCGCCTTCTTCGCCGTGCGCCGCGAGACCTGGAATTGCGGCGAGGCCGCGTTCCCGCAGGTGCCGCCGGCCAGCGATGTCGCCCCGATGGCCGGTTTCGCACCGGTGCGCTGGCTGGACGCGTATGAGTTGCGGCCGGTGCGCGGCGCCAAGCCGAATGTCGAGGCCGGCACCGAGAACCCGGACAGCGTGACCCAGTTCTGGCTGCGCGATGCGCCCGCGCGCACGCCGGACTTCGCCGCGATGGCGGCATGGTGCGACACCTTCTACCCGCGCATCTTCCTCAAGCGCGCCGGTTTCGTGCCGGCCGGCACGGTATCGCTGACCACGTATTTCCATGCCGATGCCCCGACCCTGGCCGCGCTGGGCAACAGCCACGTGCTGGGCAGCGCCCAGGCGCAGGTGTTCCGCCAGGGCTTCTTCGACCAGAGCGCGCAGATCTGGAGCCCGCAGGGAGAACTGCTCGCGACCTCGCACCAGATCGTCTACTACAAGCAGTAAGCGAGTCAGCGTTCGCGCTGCCGGGTGTGGGGGGCTAGGCCGCGGCGCGGGCCCTGGCTTCGTAGCGATGCACGGTGTTGCGCATCGCCCATAGCAGCACCACGCCGGGCACCGCCGCCACCACGGTGCTCAGGTAAAACGCCGGCCAGCCAAAAGCCTCCACCAGGTAGCCCGAGCTGGGGCCAACATAGACGCGCCCGACCGAGGCCAGCGCCGAGAGCAGCGCGTACTGGGTGGCCGAGAACGAGCGGTTGCACAGCGTCATCAGCAGCGCCACGAAGGCCGCCGTGCCCATGCCGCCACAGAGGTTCTCCACTGCGATGGTGGCGCCCATGGTCCACAGGTGCGGCGGCGTCACCGCCAGGATCCAGTAGCCGAGGTTGGACACCCCCTGCAAGATGCCGAACAGCATCAGCGAGCGGTACAGGCCCAGGCGCACCATCAGCGTGCCGCCGAACAGCGCGCCCACAATGGTGGCGGCCAGCCCTAGCGTCTTGTTGACCAGGCCGACTTCACCGGCCGAAAAGCCCACGCCGCGGATCAGGAAGGTGGTGGACAGGCTGCCGGCAAACGCATCGCCCAGCTTGTAGAGCACGATCAGCAGCAGCAGCCACCAGGCGCCCGGGCGCGAGAAGAAGTCGCGCAGCGGGCCCAGGATGGCTTCCTCCATGGAGCGCGGCGTGCGCGCTGGCGATTCCGCCTCGGGCGCCCACAGCAGGCTGACGATGCCGATGCCCATCAACCCCGCCATCAGCAGGTACATCTGCTGCCAGCCCATCACGCGGTCGGCCAGCCACAGTGCCAGCCCGCCCGATACCAGCATCGCCAGCCGGTAGCCCAGCACCTTGACCGCCGCTCCCACGCCACGCTCCGGCGCGCGCAGCACGTCTGTGCCGTAGGCGTCGAACACGATGTCCTGCGAGGCGGACAAGAAGGCCACCAGCGTGGCCAGCGCCGCCAGTGTCCACAGCGCCTCGTGCGGCGGGCAGAAGGCCATGCCCGCGATGCCCAGCACCAGGCCGATCTGGGTCACCAGCAGCCAGCCGAGGCGCCGGCCAAGCAGCGGCGGCGTATAGCGGTCCATCAGCGGGGCCCACAGGAACTTGAAGATGTAGGCCTGGCCCACCAGCGAGAAGAAGCCGATGGTCTTGATATCCAGCCCTTCCACCGTCATCCAGGCCTGCAACGTGCCGGAGGTGAGTGCCAGCGGCAGCCCGGACGCGAAGCCCAGCGTGAGCATGGCGCCGATGCGGCGATTGCGGAAAATCATCCAAGGAATCGTCCATGTCCGATCGCCAGCGTTGTCAGTACCGCCACCAGCGGGCCGGGATTGCGTTGCCACGTCGACTGGCCGCGCTGGCGCTGGCGGCCAGCGCCGCGCTGAGCATGAACGCGGTCCAGGCCCAGGGCCAGGCCCAGCCGCAGGACGCTGAAGATGGCATCCGCGTGCAACGCGGCGGCGCGTCCATCCGCCAGATCGTGCCGGTCGAGGTCATCGAGCAGCAGGCCTCGCAGGAGTATGAGCAACTCAAGGAGGAGGCGCAGGCCAAGAAGACCCTGGCCGGCGACAACAACCCGCAACTGGTGCGCCTGCGCGCCATCGCCAAGCGCATCCTGCCGCAGACCCCGCGCTGGAACGAGCGCGCGAAGCAATGGAAGTGGGAAGTCAACCTGATCAACTCCAAGCAGGTCAATGCGTTCTGCATGCCCGGCGGCAAGATCGCTTTCTACTCCGGCCTGCTCGATCAGCTCAAGCTGACCGATGACGAAGTTGCCATGGTGATGGGGCACGAAATCGCCCACGCGCTGCAGGAGCATGCGCGCGAGCGGGCGGCCAAGTCCGAGATCACCAACCTGGGCGCCAACGTGATCTCGCAGTTGTTCGGCTTCGGCAATCTCGGCAATATGGCCCTGGGCACCGGAGCGCAGCTGCTCACGCTGCGGTTCTCGCGCTCGGACGAGACCGAGGCCGACCTGGTCGGCATGGACATCGCCGCGCGTGCTGGCTACGACCCGCGCGCCGCCGTGTCGCTGTGGCAAAAGATGGGGGCGGTCTCGCAATCGTCGGCGCAGTCGGGCTCGGAGTTCCTCTCCACCCATCCGTCGGGCCGCACCCGCATCGCTGAGCTGGAGAAGCACCTGCCCGAGGTGTTKCCGCTTTACGCGCGCGCGATCGATTCCAGCGTCGGCCAGTTGCCGTCCTATCGGGCCAATATGGCCAACCTGAGCGGCGCGCCGGTCGACAGCGGCGACGACGACCGGCAAAAGCCACTAAAAAAGTAAAGACGCCCGAGAGGCGCTCTTTATGGCGGATCCTGTACGATAAAACCATCGAACCGGGGCAATGAGGAGAAGACCATGAAGCGTTGTGTGCGATTCAGCCTGATGGCCGGCGCGTTGCTGGCAGGCGGCAGCGCGCAGGCGGCCGACCAGCTGCTGAGCATGCCGATCGACAAGGCGCTGGCGACACCGGGGGCCAAGGAGCGCGTGGACCCGTCGATCAGGCTGCTGTTCGGTTTCAACAAGCTGCCGGGCGCGCAGGACGGCCAGTCTTTCAAGACGGTCAAGCGCATGCGCCGGCCTATCGACAACAGCCGTTCCACCGGTGGCCCGCCGCCGCCGGGCGACGAGGAACTGTGTGCCACCATCTTCATCCAGGCGGTGCAGGAACTGCAGCAGCGCGCGACCAAGGAAGGCGGCAACGCCGTGGTCGATATCCGCAGCAACTGGAAGGACGACGAGACCGCCAGCGACAGCACCTACGTCTGCGCCAAGGGCAGCGCCTACCTCGGCGTCGCGCTCAAGGGCATCGTGGTCAAGGCCGGGATCTGACCGAAGGGATTTCCCGGGGGCGAAAAAAAGCCGGCGAAACCATCGCCGGCTTTTTTTCATGCGCGCGGCTGGTGCCGCGGCATTAGCGCTTGAGCGGATCAGGCGCTCAGGCCAGTCGCCTCGTCCGCGCCGACATGCACGTTCATGCATTGCACCGCAGCGCCGGCAGCGCCCTTGCCCAGGTTGTCCAGGCGCGCCATCAGCACGATGCGCTCGGCCGAGCCGAACACGAACAGGTCCACGCGGTTGGTGTCGTTGCTGGCCTGCACGTCGAAGAAGCCGCCGTCCAGGTTGGCCTCGTCGCCCACCGGCATCACGCGCACGAACTGCTCGCCTTCGTAGTGCTTGCGGTACAGATCGGCGATCTGTTCCGGCGTGACCTTGCGCGCCAGGCGATCCGGGTACACCGGCACCGTCACGGCCAGGCCCTTGAGGAAGTTGCCGACGATCGGGTTGAAGATCGGCGCCTGCGCCAGGCCGGCCTGCACGCGCATCTCGGGCAGGTGCTTGTGCGCGAGGCCAAGCGAGTAGGGGCGCGGGCTGTCCAGCTTCGGGTTACCGCCGGCTTCGAACTCGGCAATCATCTGCTTGCCGCCGCCGCTATAGCCGGTCAGCGAGAACGCGGAGACCGGGTAGTCGGCCTGCATCACGCCGGCTTCCACCAGCGGGCGCACCGCCATCAGGAAGGCGCTGGCGTGGCAGCCCGGCACCGCGATGCGCTTGCTGGTGCGGATCTTCTCGCGCTGGCCGCGCGTGAGTTCCGGCAAGCCGTAGGCCCAGCTGTCCGTGGTGCGGAACGCCGTGCTGGCGTCGATCACACAGGTATTGGGGTTGGTCACCAGCGCCACGGCCTCGCGGGAGGCAACGTCGGGCAGGCACAGGAAAGCGACGTCGGCAGCATTCAGAAAGCGTGCTCGTTCGGCCGGGTCCTTGCGCTTGTCATCGGCGATACGCAGCAGCTCCACATCGGAACGGCCGGAGAGATAGTCGAGCAACCGGAGACCGGTGGTGCCTTCCTGACCATCTACGAACACTTTGAAAACCATGGCGGACTCACTCGGAAATACGAAAGGTCCCATGCCGGAATCGGATGGGAAGCAGCATTGTAACTACGTTGGGGGGAACTGGTGCAGGACAAGCGCGATGTGCCCCGACGTGCCCCGACGTATCCGATATGGACAAGGGCGAAACGGGCATCGTTCCCGCGGTCTCGGCGCTGCTGGAAGTGCTGGATGAGGTGCGCACGGCGTAGCCGGTGCGCCCTCGGCCGTACCAGCTACAGCGGGAAGTCGTAGTCGATCGACAGTGGCGCGTGATCGCTGAACTTCTCGTCCTTGTAGATCGACGTGGCTCGCGCGGTCTCGGCGATCTTCGTCGTGGCCAGATGGTAATCGATGCGCCACCCGACGTTCTTCGCATAGGCCTGGCCGCGGTTGCTCCACCAGGTGTACTGCTCGGGGCGCGGGTCCAGCTTGCGGAACACGTCCACATAGCCGTGCACGTCGAACAGCTCGCCGATCCAGCCGCGCTCCTCCGGCAGGAAGCCTGAGTTCTTCAGGTTACCCTTCCAGTTCTTGATGTYGATTTCCTTGTGGGCGATGTTGACGTCGCCGCACAGCACGATCTCGCGCCCGCTGGCCTTGAGCTGCAGCAGGTGGGGCAGGAAGGCTTCCATGAAGCGGAACTTCGCCTGCTGGCGCTCTTCCCCGCTGGAGCCGGAGGGCACATAGACCGAGATCACGGCAAGGTGCGGATACTGCACCTCGACATAACGGCCTTCGTTATCGAACTCGTCKACGCCGAAACCGGTGATCACCCGCTCCGGCTTGTGGCGCGTGTAAAGGCCGACACCGCTATAGCCTTTTTTCTCCGCATAATGGAAGTAGCCGTGGTAGCCGTGTGGCGCCAGGAACGCTTCCGTCATGTCGGCAGCCTGCGCCTTGAGCTCCTGGACGCAGACCATGTCGGCGTCCTGCTTGCCCATCCATTCGAAAAAGCCTTTCTTGGCCGCGGAGCGGATGCCGTTGAGGTTGGCGCTGATAATCCGTAACATCTCGGGAAATTTTGAAATCAGAGAGAAAAGATGACGCAGCAGACGACGCCGCAGCCCGGCGCTGGCGACCTGAGCCAGACCTTCATCCGCTTCGCGCTCGACGCTGGCGTACTGTCCTTCGGCGAATTCGTGACCAAAGCGGGCCGCAAGTCGCCGTACTTCTTCAATGCAGGCCTGTTCAACCAGGGTGCGATGCTGGGCCAGGTGGCGCAATTCTATGCGAAAACCCTGCTGGCATCCGGATTGGAGTTCGACGTGCTGTTCGGGCCGGCCTACAAAGGCATCACGCTGGCGTCCGCCACCGCGGTGGCGCTGGCCGGGCTTGGACGTGACGTCGGCTTCGCCTACAACCGCAAGGAAGCCAAGGACCACGGCGAGGGCGGCACGCTGGTGGGCGCCAAGCTGCAGGGCAAGGTCGTGATCATCGACGACGTGATCTCGGCCGGCACCTCGGTGCGCGAGTCGATGGCGATGATCCGCGCGGCTGGCGCGGAGCCGRCCGCAGTGCTGATCGCGCTCGACCGCATGGAAAAAAGTGGCACCGCCGACCAGGTCGGGACGCATTCTGCAGTGCAGGATGTGCAGCGCGAATATGGCGTGCCGGTGATCTCCATCGCCAGCCTGAAGGACCTGCTTGCTTACCTGGACGCATCGCAGGATCCCGCGCTGGGCGGCTCGCGCGAGGCAGTGGCTGCCTATCGGCAGCGCTACGGCGTATAGTCTGGAATCTGTTGCCTGCCGCTTGCAGCTCTTTGTCGCAATGCAGCAGATAACAGGGAACCGCGCAGGAAAATCGCCGGTCTGACTGATCTCGCTGGCCGGCCCCCGGATACCCGGGGACGCCAGCGATTCGCCTTGCCGCCCGGCAAGGCGGCGCAGCATCTCTTCAGGAGGTTGGCTGGCGATGGACATCAAGACGATCCGCGAGCAGGCATTCGCCATGCCGCTCACCAATCCGGCCTATCCGATGGGGCCGTACCGCTTCATCCATCGCGAATTCTTCATCATCTCCTACCGTACGGATCCCGAGCTGTTGCGCGCGGTGGTGCCGGAACCCCTCGAGATCGCCGACGCGGTGGTCAACTACGAATTCATCCGCATGCCAGACTCCACCGGGTTTGGCGATTACACCGAATCGGGCCAGGTGATTCCCGTCACCTACCAGGGCAAGCCCGGCAACTACACCCACGCGATGTACCTCGACGACCATCCGCCACTGGCGGGCGGGCGCGAGCTATGGGGCTTTCCGAAGAAGCTGGCCAGCCCCACGCTGGCGGTTCACACCGATACGCTGGTCGGCACGCTCGACTATGGCCCGGTGCGCGTCGCCACCGGCACGATGGGCTACAAGCACCGCGAGCTCGACAAGGACGCGCTGGGCCTGGCGCTGGCGAGCACGCCCAACTACCTGCTCAAGATCATTCCGCACGTGGACGGCTCCGCTCGCATCTGCGAGCTGGTCTGCTACTTCCTGAAAGACGTGCAGATGAAAGGCGCCTGGACCGGGCCGGCGGCGCTGTCGCTGTCGCCCCATGCGCTCGCGCCGGTGGCTGGCCTTCCGGTGCTGGAAGTCCTCGGCGCCAAGCATTACGTTGCCGACCTCACCCTGGGGCTGGGCGAGGTGGTGTTCGACTACCTGGCCTGAGCGGCCACGCATCCAACGATTTTCAACGGTTTCCATCGGTTTCCATCGGTCCCGGCCCATCCGGCCGGCCCGGCTAACCTGAATCATCCAGACAGGAGAAACGTCCATGAAGCTCCAAGGAAAATCCGCCATCGTGACCGGCGCTGCCAGCGGCATCGGCCGCGCCATTGCTGAGCTGCTGGCCAAGGAAGGCGCTGCGGTCGCCATCGCCGACCTGAATCTCGAGGCTGCGCAGAAGGCCGCCGCCGATATCGAAGCTGCCGGCGGGCGCGCCATCGCCGTGGCGATGGACGTGACCAACGAGGACGCGGTCAACAGCGCTACCGAGGAGGTGGCCAAGGCGTTTGGCGGCATCGACATCCTGATCTCCAACGCCGGCATCCAGATCGTCAACCCGATCCAGAACTACGCCTTCTCCGACTGGAAGAAGATGCAGGCCATCCACGTCGATGGCGCCTTTCTCACCACCAAGGCCGCGCTCCAGCATATGTACAAGGACAAGCGCGGCGGCACCGTGATCTACATGGGCTCGGTGCATTCGCACGAGGCCTCGCCACTGAAGTCCGCATACGTTGCCGCCAAGCATGCGCTGCTTGGCCTGGCGCGCGTGCTGGCCAAGGAAGGGGCGGAGTACAACGTGCGCTCGCACGTGATCTGTCCGGGTTTCGTGCGCACGCCGCTGGTCGACAAGCAGATTCCGGAACAAGCCAAGGAGCTTGGCATCAGCGAAGAAGAGGTGATTCGCCGCGTCATGCTCGGCGGCACCGTGGACGGCGTCTTCACCACCGTGGACGACGTGGCGCAGACCGCGCTGTTCCTGTGCGCCTTCCCGTCGGCGGCGCTGACCGGGCAGTCCTTTATCGTCAGCCACGGCTGGTACATGCAGTAAGCGGCAAAAAAGCGGCCGGGTGGCGGTACCGCCGCCCGGCCGGCATGGCCGCATGCAAGGTCGGAAAGCAACGTCATCAAGGAGGGGTCGTGGCAGGTGGACGTCGGCAGAAGCTGGATAAAGTGGCACAGGAAAATACAGCGGCACAGAAAAAGGGCACGCCGAAGCAGGCTGTAAAAAGCGCCGCGGCGGCCGTGGTCGCGAACCCGGCGGCGCCCACGCTCAAACGCGAGGCGCTAAAGCCCGAAGCGCTACGAGAGCCGGAGCCCAACCTCCTGCCTCCCGGCGGCTGCGCGCCGCCGGACCTCGCGCCCGAGGGCGCCGGCCGCAGGCGGCCGGTTCACCATGAATACACGGTCAGGGCGTTGGTACTGCAGGGCGGTGGCGCGCTCGGCTCGTATCAGGCGGGCGTGTACCAGGGGCTGGCCGAGGCGGGCATCCAGCCTAACTGGGTGGCCGGGATTTCAATCGGCGCGCTGAACGCAGCGGTGATCGCGGGCAATGCGCCCGAGCGCAGGGTCGAGCAGTTGCGTGCCTTCTGGGACTACATCTGCCAGCAGCCCTGGCTGCCCAGCCTGCTGCCCTACGAGGTGGCAGCACAGGGCGCCGCGCACTGGCCTGATCCGCTGCGCATCTGGTTCGATGGCATCGAGGCCGCGCGTGCCATCTTCGAGGGCCAGCGGGGCTTCTTCCAGCCGCGTCCGTGGTCCAGCCTGGTGGAGCGCCAGTGCGGGCCCGCCAATGCCAGCTATTACGATACAAGCCCGCTCAAGGCCACGCTGGAGCGCTTTGCCGATTTTGACCGCATCAACTCGCACCATAACGAGATGCGCGTGTCGGTGGGCGCGGTGAATGTGCGGACCGGCAATTTCGCCTATTTCGACAACACCCGGCGCAAACTGCATGCCGAGCATTTCATGGCCTCCGGCGCATTGCCGCCCGGCTTYCCCGCGGTGGAGATCGATGGCGAGTTCTATTGGGATGGCGGCCTGGTGTCCAACACGCCGCTGTCTGAAGTGCTGACGGCCCAGCCCCGGCGCGACGCGCTGATCTTCCAGGTGGACTTGTGGAGCGCGCGGGGCAAGCTGCCGCACAACCTGCTGGACGTGGCCGAGCGGCAGAAAGACATCCAGTACTCCAGCCGCACGCGCACCATCACGGATTACATGAGCGAGCAGCAGAACTACCGGCGCATGCTGAGCGAAGTGATGGCGCTGGTGCCGCAGGGGCAGCGTAACAACGACTGGTACCGCAAGGCGGCGGAGTACGCATGCGATGCGCGCCGCAACGTGATCCAGCTGATCTACCGCGACAAGACGTTTGAAGGCAACGCCAAGGATTATCAGTTTGGCTTGCTGACGATGAACGAGCACTGGACCAGCGGGCTGGACGACATCCGGGAAACGCTGAAACATCCGGAGTGGCTGGCCATGCCGACGCACGAGAAGCCGTTTGTCACGCACGACATCCATCGCGGCAACGGGCATGCCTGACTCAACGCGAAGGGGCTGGCCTGGTCCCTTCGCGTCGCCCTGGTGCCTCAGACCACCTTCAGCTTCGCCAATGCCGGTTTTCCCGGCGGATACGCCGGCTTCAATTTCTCGAACACCGCCATCAGGATCTCCGCCACCATCAGGTTCCGGTGCGACTTCGAATTCGCGGGCACGATATACCACGGCGCTTCCGGCGTGCTGGTCGCGGCAACGGCGGCCTCATAGGCCGTCTCGTAGTTTTTCCAGTACTGCCGCTCTTCCAGATCCTTCGGGTCGAACTTCCAATGCTTCTGCGGATCCGCCAGCCGCGCTTCCAGCCGGGCCTTCTGCTCGTCCTTGGAAATATGCAGGAAGCACTTGACGATGGTGGTGCCGGTTTCCAGCAGCATCGTCTCGAATGCCCGTAGCTGCTTGTAGCGGCGCTCGCATTCGGCTTCGTCGATCCACTCGTGCACGCGCGTGATCAGCACGTCTTCGTAGTGGCTGCGGTTGAAGACCACGATCTCGCCGGCGCGCGGTACCTGGGCATGGATGCGCCACAGGTAGTCGTGCGCGAGTTCTTCGGCGGTGGGGGATTTGAAGCTGACGACGCGGATGCCGAGCGGGTCGAAGCTGCGAAAGACGCCGCGCACGGTGCCATCCTTGCCGCTGGTGTCCATGCCTTGCAGCACGATCAGCAGCTTGCGCTGGTGCTCGGCATAGAAGATGTCCTGCTGCGCGTCGAGCTGGGTGCTCAGTTCGATGAGGCGGGCCTGGTCGGCGGCCTTGTCGCCGCTGGAGAACGGCTTGGCCTCGGGGTTGAAGTCGGCCAGGCTGAAGTTCTTGCCCGAGGTGATGCGGAAATCGGCGAGCGACATTGGCACTCCATAGAGGGCGCGGCCGTGGCTGGCCGCAAGCCCCTATGGTCAGGCAGGCAGCCGGTCCAGGTCAATGCTGCCTTCGAACACCGTGGTCGCAGGGCCGGTCATGCGTACCGGCTCGCCTTCGCCGTCCCAGGCAATCGTCAGGTCGCCGCCATGGGTGTGCACCAGCACCGGCGAGTCCAGCAGGCCGCGGCGAATGCCGGCGACGACCGCCGCGCATGCGCCCGTGCCGCAGGCCAGGGTTTCGCCGGCCCCGCGCTCGAACACGCGCAGGCGGATCGTGTGGCGCTCCACCACCTGCATGAAGCCGGCGTTGACGCGGTTGGGGAAGCTCGCGTGGTGYTCGATGATGGGGCCGTCCTGCAGCACCGGGAACGCCTCGGTGTTGTCCACCACCTGCACCGCGTGGGGGTTGCCCATCGAGACTGCCGAAATCCACCCGGTGCGGCCGTTTACTTCCAGTCCGTACAGCGTATCGCGGCCTTCGGCCTTGGTCGGCAGGCCTTCGGGACGGAACGGCACGCGGGCGGGTTCTAGTTCCGGCGCACCCATGTCGACCGTGACCTGGCCGTCGTCCTGCAGCGTCAAGGTGATCACGCCGTTCATCACCTGCACGCGCACCGAGCGCTTGTCAGTCAGGCCGTGGTCGGTGACGAAGCGCACGAAGCAGCGCGCGCCATTGCCGCAGTGCTCCACCTCGCCGCCGTCGGCGTTGAAGATGCGGTAGCGAAAGTCGACGTCGTCCCGGGTGGGTTTCTCGACCACCAGGATCTGGTCGGCGCCCACGCCGAAATGCCGGCTGGCGAGCGCGCGCCACTGGGCCGGGCTCAGGTTCAGGGTCTGGTGGATGCCGTCAAGCACGACGAAGTCGTTGCCGGCGCCGTGCATCTTGGTGAACTGGAGTTTCATAGTGCGATTGTAGTCGGGCCGTCCGGCGCTTGCTGGCGGCGTGTCGAGGGTGGCGCGGGCTGCATGTTTGCCTGGCGATGCCGCCGCCGCGCCCACGTGGTCAGTAGTTTTCGCGCTCGCCGTCGGGGCGGTGCTTGAAGCGCTTGTGCACCCAGTAATACTCAGTCACGCGGGGGCGGATGCAGTCTTCGAAGAAGGCATTCATGCGCCGGGTGTCTTCGGTCACGCTGTCGCCGGGGTAGTTTTCCCAAGCCGGCAGGATACGCAGCACGTAGCCCCGGTAGTCGGGCAGCATTTCGGTATAGATCGGCACAACCTTGGCCCCCGTCAGCCGCGCCAGGCGTGAAACCGAGGTCAGGGTCAGGGCCTCCACGCCAAAGAACGGGATGTACTCCGAGTCGCGCTCGCCGAAGTCCATGTCGGCGATCAGCTGCAGGGCCTCGCCCTTGCGCAGGCAGCGGATGATGTCGCGCGCGCTGTCGTTGCGGGCGATCATCTTGGCGCCGAAGCGGCCGCGCGCGTGCTTGAGGAACCCGTCGAACAGGTCGTTCTTCTGCTTGGTGTAGAGCGACGCGCCGGAGCGTTTGACGTGCTCGCGCAGGTGGATGGTGAGGCGGATCGCGCCAGCTTCGACGCCGGAGAGATGCAGCGTGACGAGGATGTGGGGCGTGCCGTCCAGCGCCACCAGGTTGGCCTGGTCGTCGATCTGGACCCAGCGGCGCATCTGCGCCTCGCTGCCGGTCCAGAAGATGCCGCGCTCGGCAAAGCTGCGAAAGACGGTGCGGAAGGTCTGCCGCGAGAGCGTTTCGATCTCGGCGTCGGTCCGCTCGGGAAAGCACAGGCGCAGGTTGGTCTGCACCACGCGGCGCCGGCTGCTGGGAATGAGATAGAGCAGGCTGCCCAGGCCTTCGCCGAAGCGTGCCACGAGCGGATAGGGAAGCTTGCCCAGCACGGTCAGGAGGCCGATGCCAAGCCAGGTCAAAATACGGCTCATCGTTGGTCGTTGGAGAGAGAGTCGGGTGCCGGTGCCGGCACGTCCAGGGGGTTGCGCGAGGCATTGGCGGCGGGCGCGCGAGGTGGCTCCGCGGGCGGCAGCTCAGCGCCGCCCGGACGCTTGTAGCGGTTGTAGCCCCACAGGTACTGCGTCGGGCATGCCTTCACCAGCTTCTCGACGGCCGCGTTGATCACCGCGACGGCTTCGGCCTGGTCATCGGGCAGCGGGTCTTTGATGATCTGCATATGGCCGAGGTAGCCGGCGCCACGCGGCAGGCGCTCTGCAAAAATCACCGCGATAGGCGCGCCCGTGAGTTGCTGCAGGCGCTGCACCAGCGTCATGGTGTAGGCCGGCTTGCCGAAGAACGGCGCCCAGGCGCCTTCGCCGCCGGTTGGGACCTGATCGGGCAGGATGCCGATGGCCTCGCCCCGCTTGAGTGCCTTGACCAGCATGCGCACGCCGCGCGGCTGCGCTGGTGCCATGGCCAGGTTAGGGCGCGTGCGCATCTTGACGATCCAGTCGCGCAGCCAGGCCTGGTGCGGCGGCTTGTACAAGGCCGTGACCGGATGCCGCAGGGCAAATGCCTGTGGAAGCACTTCGAAGCAGCCAAGGTGCGGCACCAGGATGATCAGCCCGCGGCCCTGTGCCATCAGCTTGTCGAGTTCCGGCCAGAGCCGGTCGGCAAAGCCGTACATGCGCGCCTCGGGATTGCGCCGGCTCCAGAAATAGGGCATTTCCAGGATCATGCGGCCCGTCGAGCGGGCCGCCTGCGCCACCATCGCGTCGCTGGCGTCGGGGTAGGCATGGCGAAGGTTTTCCCTTAGCCGCGTGCCATAACGTCCTGGCAGGCGTGCCGCCAGCAATCCGAGCGCACCGCCAATGGCGTGCAGCCAAGAGAGCGGCAAGCGGGAAATCAGCCAGAACAGGAAGGTCATCGAATTGCGATAGCGGCCCGGCGGGCCGGGTAGGTCATTAATGTTTTGCCGGGCGCTGCCGTTAGTGGGCAATCAAAATGAATCTGGTGTTGTTACGGGCCCACCGTACGGCTTGCATTGCCTGCGGGCTCGCGCCAGGCCGGAGCCGCGTCGCCGATTGGGTGGCGCGGCCTGGCCGCGACAGCAATCCGGTATTTGGCAGGTGTGCCAGATAACCGGGGTGCTGCAGCGTAGCTTGCAGGCGCGTATAATAGCGCGTATCGCCGAGTTAACTGACAACTTGCGGGGCGATACCGTTCTACCGGAACGGCATGAAAATACCGCTAAAGCGTCGCCGCCCGGGCTTAGAGGTTGGCGCGCAATAGCCAAACCTGGAGAAAAGTTCGTGGCAAACGACTTCTTGTTCACTTCGGAATCCGTCTCCGAAGGCCATCCCGATAAGGTCGCCGACCAAATTTCCGACGCTGTCCTCGATGCCATCCTGGCCCAGGACAAGTACGCGCGCGTGGCCGCTGAAACGCTGTKCAACACCGGCCTGGTTGTCCTGGCCGGGGAAATCACCACGACTGCCAACGTCGACTACATCCAAGTTGCGCGCGACACCATCAAGCGCATCGGCTACGACAACACCGAATACGGCATCGACTACAAGGGCTGTGCAGTGCTGGTCGCTTACGACAAGCAATCGCCCGACATCGCCCAGGGCGTGGACCGCGCCTCCGACGACTACCTGAACCAGGGCGCCGGCGACCAAGGCCTGATGTTTGGCTACGCCTGCGATGAAACGCCGGAGCTGATGCCTTTCCCGATCTACTATTCGCACCGCCTGGTCGAGCGCCAGTCGCAACTGCGCCGCGATGGCCGCCTGCCCTGGCTGCGTCCGGACGCCAAGTCGCAGGTGACCGTGCGTTACGTTGACGGCCGCCCGCACAGCGTGGATACCGTGGTGCTGTCGACCCAGCATTCGCCGGATATCACCCAGGCGCAGATCCGCGAAGCCGTGATCGAGGAAATCATCAAGCCGGTGCTGCCGGCCGAGATGCTCAAGGACACCAAGTACCTGGTGAACCCGACCGGCCGCTTCGTCATCGGCGGCCCGCAAGGCGATTGCGGCCTGACCGGCCGCAAGATCATCGTCGATACCTATGGCGGCGCTTCGCCCCACGGTGGCGGTGCATTCTCTGGCAAGGATCCGTCCAAGGTCGACCGCTCGGCAGCCTATGCTGCCCGCTACGTCGCCAAGAACGTGGTTGCCGCCGGCCTGGCGCGCCAGTGCCAGGTGCAGGTCAGCTACGCCATCGGCGTGGCACGCCCGATCAATGTGACGGTGTACACCGAAGGCACGGGCAAGATCTCCGACGAGGCGATCGCCGCGCTGGTGCAAGACCACTTCGACCTGCGCCCGAAGGGCATCGTGCAGATGCTTGACCTGCTGCGCCCGATCTACGAGAAGACCGCTGCCTACGGCCACTTTGGCCGCGAAGAGCCGGAATTCTCGTGGGAAGCAACCGACAAGGTCGCGCTGCTGCGCGCGGCTGCCGGCCTGTAAGGCTGCCGCGAACCTCGCATCGGAGAAGCACYGCCCAACACCGCCTTCGGGCGGTGTTTTTTTTCGCGCTCGCGGTGGCATTCCTGGCTTGCCACGGCCTTGTCCTGGATCAAGCGGGGCAAGGCAGGGCGTGGCGCGCCATGGCCGCGAGGGTAGAATCGCGGGATGGCAAGGCGGCCCGGCGAGTGGCGCTTTGTTCGCCTGCCGCGGTGCGCGCATGCGCGCCCAAGACCGCCGGAGCCCGCATACCGAGGATGCCCAATGTCACTTGATTCGACCCTTACCCCTTCCACGCCCACCCCCGCCACTGCGCCCGGGGCGGCCGCGCCCGCGTTCAACCTGATCCGGCCCCAGCCCTATACCGAGTGGGCTCCGCAGCTCGATGCCGGCACCAAGGCAGGGTTGCGCCGCGAACTGGAGCAGGGCGCCGTGCTGTTCTTCCCCCAGCTGCGCTTCCAGTTCGAGCCTGGCGAGGCGCGTTTCCTGGACAGCCGCTGGTCGGACGGCAAGTCAAAGAACATCAACCTGCGCGCCAACGACCAGGCCGTGCGCGGTGCGACGGGCGGCGAGCAGGACCTGAAAGACCTGTACGTGCTGATTCGCCGCTATGCCGAGTACAGCGAGAAGCTGGTGCTCAGCCTGTTCCCTGAATATGGCCCGCATATGGTGCGCGCCGGCACCTCCCTGCGCCCGAGCGAGATCGCCGGGCGGCCGGTGAGCTGGCGCAAGGACGACACGCGGCTGCATGTGGATTCCTTCCCGTCCAACCCGATGCTGGGCCAGCGGCTGCTGCGCGTGTTCCACAACATTGACCCGCAGGCGCCGCGCGTGTGGCGGGTGGGCGAGCCGTTTGGCGATTTCGCCAAGCGTTTCGTGCCGAAGACCAAGGGCATGTGGCCGGGGCAGGCGCGGGTGATGGAGATGCTGCACATCACCAAGCGCCGGCGCTCGGAGTACGACCATCGGATGCTGCAGCTGCACGATCTCGCGAAAGCCGACCTGGAGTATCAGGCCAATGTGCCGCAGCAGGAATTTCAGTTCCCGCCCGGGTCGACCTGGATCGTATTCAGCGACCAGGTGCTGCATGCGGCTATGCGGGGCCGCGCCATGATGGAGCAGACTTACTACCTGTCGCCAAAAGCGATCTCGGACCATACGCATTCGCCCGAGGCCGTGCTGGCGAGGATGCTGGGGCGGCCAATGGTGGTGGGCTGATTGGTGGGCTGAGGTTTGGTTTGAGCTACGGGGCGGGTGGTAGTTACGCCGTCGCGCTGTACCAGACCAAGGGCTCCGCTTCCAGTGGCTCCTAGCTGATATGACTCCCCCGTGTCAATCGAGATTGGTTTGATTCAGTTTCACAGTTGCATGTTGTTCCCCAATTTCCTGGAGGGCGACGTAGCAGTAAGTCTCGACGGTGGATCACGCTGATATCCGCGGGTT